>JAFXBH010000301.1 GCA_017521875.1 Oscillospiraceae bacterium | reverse complement strand
CCCACCTCCTTTTTAGAGTATAGTATCACGATTCCGATACCCTGTCAAATAAGGGTTGCGCTTTTCCTGTTTTTGGGGTATTGTATCAGTAGATTTCAGGAAAGGTCGTATGCCTATGAAGGACTACAAAAAACTTTGGAAAGTATTTACCACTTTCTTTAAGATCGGTGCGTTCACCTTTGGTGGCGGCTACGCTATGATCCCCCTGATCCAAAAGGAAGCGGTGGAGAAAAACGGCTGGGTAACAGACGACGATATTTTGGAAATCATCGCCATTGCCGAATCTACCCCCGGCCCTATTGCCATCAATTCTGCCACCTTTGTAGGCTACCGCACCTGCGGTGTACTGGGGTCTTTGGCAGCCACGCTGGGTGTGGTGCTGCCTAGTTTTGTGATCATCTACGCCATCTCCTTTGTGCTGCGGCAGTTCCAGGAACTGAAAGCGGTGCAGTATGCCTTCCAGGGGATCCGGGCGGGTGTGCTGGCGCTGTTGTGCAAGGCGCTGTGGGGCATGTATAAAAAGAATCAGAAAAACTGGGTGTCCTATGTCATTATGGCCGGCGCATTTCTGCTGACAGGCCTGCTGGATGTGCCGGTGCTGCCGGTGCTGATCGGCTGCGCCGCCTTTGGTCTGGCGACTGCCAAAATGATGGAAAGGAAGGCGGAAAAATGATCTATTTGGAACTGTTTCTCACCTTCTTTATGATCGGTGCATTCACCATCGGTGGCGGCTATGCCATGCTGCCGCTGATGCAGGAACAGGTGGCAAACCACTGGGGAGACATTATCTCCGGGGAAACCGTCACCAACTTTATTGCCGTCAGCGAATCCACTCCCGGCCCCTTCGCGGTGAATATGGCTACCTATATCGGTTCGGAAGTGGGCGGTCTTTTTGGTTCTGTCTGCGCCACATTGGGTGTGGTGCTGCCCAGTTTTTTGATCATTTTGATTGTGGCAAAGTGCTACGATAAATTCCGCAATTCCTCTGTGGTAAAGGGTTGTATGACCGGCCTGAAACCGGCAGTGGTAGGCCTCATTGGCGGTGCGATCCTGTCGGTGGCGGCAGGGGTGTTTTTCCCCGCCGGACTGAGCCTTATGCCATTTCGCAGCATATCCTTCTACCTGTCGGCAGCCATTTTTGCCGGTATGCTGGTGTTGGCGCTGAAAAAGGTACACCCCATTCTGATCGTGGTGATCTCCGCAGCGGCCGGTATCGTGATCGGCTATTTGGGACTTTGGTAAAAAATGAGAAACCGCTGATTGTTACATCAGCGGTTTCTTCTGTCAAGGGAAAAAGAAGAGAGGTACAAAAAAGAAGAAAAATGCTTGCCATTTGCGCATTTCCAACCTCTTTGTACCTATATACTACCGGGTAAATTTGAACACATCATAACGAAAATAAGAACAATTTGCGACAAAATTGTGAACAAAAAAGCAGCACCGAAAATCGGTGCTGCTTTGTGTTTGGCTGATAATTAGCCTTCTGCGCGCATCTGAGCGAAGCACTCGCTGCAGAACACGGGACGGTCGGACTTGGGCTCGAAGGGAACCTTTGCCTCACCACCGCAGCGTGCGCAGGTAGCGGTGAAGAACTCACGGGGGCCACGGGTAGCATTCTTGCGGGCGTCACGGCATGCCTTGCAGCGCTGGGGCTCATTCTGGAAGCCACGCTCTGCGTAGAATTCCTGCTCACCGGCGGTGAAAACGAATTCGTTGCCGCACTCTTTGCAAACTAAAGTCTTGTCTTCGTACATTGATTTTACCTCTCTTCGGTTGTTTGTGCCCCGTGAAAGCCTTCCGGAATGGACTGGTATTACGCAGGGTCTGTGATAATGGTGGCAGTTTCTGCCACAAGTCGGATTATACACAAGGGGGAAACTTTTGTCAATCCTTTATGAAAATTTTTCCCCTTGTTTTTTCTGTTTTATGCAAAATTCCCATTAAATTTCAAAACTTTCCTGGCCGTCGTAGGGAATATGCAGGTGCTGATAAGCCAAAGCGGTCACGCACCGTCCCCGGGGCGTCCGGGTCAGGAAGCCTAACTGCATCAGGTAGGGCTCATACACATCTTCCAGGGTAACCGCTTCTTCACCGATGGTGGCTGCAAGGGTCTCCAAACCCACAGGGCCGCCGCCGTAGTTGCGGATAATGGCAGTGAGCATCCGACGGTCGATGGTGTCCAGACCCAACTGATCCACTTCCAGTCTGGATAGCGCCAGGTCAGCGGCCTCCTTGGTGATGACACCGTTGCACATGATCTGAGCAAAATCCCGTACCCGCCGCAGGAAACGGTTGGCGATCCGGGGTGTGCCCCGGCTGCGGGAGGCGATCTCCATAGCGCCGGAGGGGTCGATCTCCATACCCAAAATGGTAGCCGAACGGGTAACAATCCGGGCCAGTTCCTCGGGGGTGTACAGTTCCAGTCGCAGATTCACGCCAAACCGGTCACGGAGGGGCGCAGACAGTTGGCCCGCCCGTGTGGTAGCGCCAACCAATGTAAATTTGGGCAGATCCAGCCGAATGGAGTTGGCGGAAGGGCCTTTGCCTACGATAATATCAATGGCAAAATCCTCCATCGCCGGGTAGAGAATTTCCTCGACGACCCGGTTCAGGCGGTGGATTTCGTCGATAAACAGAATGTCGCCGGGATTTAAGTTGGTCAGCAGAGCGGCCAGATCACCGGGCTTTTCAATGGCCGGGCCGGAGGTGATGCGGATATTGACGCCCATCTCATTGGCGATAACGCCGGCCAGGGTGGTTTTGCCCAGACCGGGAGGGCCGTAGAGCAGGGTATGATCCAATGGCTCATTCCGCAGCCGTGCCGCTTCAATATAAACGGACAAATTTCCCTTGGCTTTCTCCTGACCGGTGTAGTCCGACAGCAGCCGGGGACGCAAACCGATCTCCCCGGCATCCTGAGGCGCAAAGGTGGGAGAGACAATGGGGGAAGTATCCAGTTCTTCAGAAAATTCTAAACTCATAAACAACCTCCGGTTGAATTGACAATGGATAATTGTCAGTGGTTAACCCTTCATTACCATAGCCCGCAGGGCGTGGCGCACCAGTTCTTCGGTGGAAGCGTTGGGATCAGCGCCCTTCAGGGCGGTGGCGATCTCCGCAGGGGAGTAGCCCAGTTCTTTCAGCGCTTGGGTGGCCAGAGCGGTGTTGTTGCCGGCCATCGGCGCAGCGGCAACAGGAGAGGAGAAATCAATTTCCGTATTGGCGCCGCCCATTTTGTCCTTCAGTTCCAAAATAATGCGCTGGGCGATCTTTTTGCCCACACCTTGAGCGGCAGTCAGCAGTTTTTCGTCTCCGGTCATTACCGCCAGGGTGAAATTCTGCGGGCCGGCGGACAAGATAGCCAAAGCGGCCTTGGGACCCACGCCGTTGACAGAGGTAAGCAGATCATAGCAACGCTGCTCCTCCCGATCAATAAAGCCGTAGATGTCGTAGGCATCTTCCCGGATGGATTCGGTGATGTAGAGTTTTGCCGGCTGATGCAGTTTCAGTTGGGCAGCGGTGTATGCGGTGACCCGGCAGCCGTAACCTACGCCACCGCAGTCGATGACCGCCAGACCCGGCTCCAACAGGGCAACCTGCCCGGAAACATAATATAACATAAAAAATCTCCTTTACTTGAGATTGGCAAGCATACTGGTGCTGGATCTTGCGTGGCAAAGGGCAATGGCGATGGCATCGGCAGCATCATCCGGCTTGGGAAGTTGGGACAGATTCAGAATCCGCTTGGTCATCTCCATCACCTGATGTTTGGTGGCGTTGCCATAGCCAACCACAGCCTGTTTTACCTGCATAGGCTTGTACTGGGCAACTTCCAACCCTGCCTGCCGAATGGCCAGCAGGATCACACCCCGGCTTTGGGCCACACCGATACCGGTGGTCACATTCTGCCCGAAAAACAGTTCTTCAATGGCCACCTTGTCCGGTTTTGCCATCTCTAAAAGTTGAACCATATCGTTATAAATAATCTCCAGTCGGGCGGAAAAATCCATACCCGCGGGGGTGGTGATGGCGCCGCAATGCAGAAGTTTGTAGTGATTCCGCTCCGCTTCGATCAGTCCAAAACCGGTAATGCCGTAACCCGGGTCAATGCCTAAGATCCGCATAACTGCCACCTCCTACTTTGTTATGATAGCACATTTGTTTTCATTTGCCTACTGTTTTTTACAAAAAAATCCGCCCCGGGGGATCCCGGGACGGTGAAGATTATTGCAGCAAAGCCATAGCATCCTGCTGGAAAGCGGCGCCTTCGTCGGCAGAGCAGTTCGCGTGAACTTTCACAGGACGGGTGTAGTCCAGACAGAACATACCGATCAGGTCTTTTCCGTTGATGGTCTGCCGTTCATTACCCACGAGAATGTCGAAAGGCTGGCGGGATGCCAGATTCACAAAGGTTTTTATCTGTTCAAGTGTGGTCAGTGAAATGAGAAAACTCATAAAATTGGCCTCCGGTGCTATACAAAAAGGATTTTTTCGCGTATAATACTAACATGGGTTATTATAATGTGGTTGTATTATAATATCAATTGGAAAAAGAACAAGAATTTTGTCCTGTAAAGAAAGGGATTATTGGTAAAGTATACAATGAAATTCGGATTTTTTACCCTTGGTTGCAAGGTAAATCAGTATGAAACCCAGGCAATGGAGCAACTTTTGCGGGAAATGGGTCACGAAATTGCCGATTTCCAGGATGCCTGCGACGGTTATGTGATCAATACCTGCTCCGTTACTGCCGTAGCGGACAAGAAGAACCGGGCAGCGATCCGCAGAATCCGTCGCCAGCGGCCGGACGCCGTGGTTGGTGTCTGCGGCTGCTACCCCCAGCATGCAGCCGATACTTTGGAAGGTATGGATGTGGATGTGATCGGCGGCAGCGGCAACCGGCAGGAATTTTTGCAACAGATGCTTGCCGCCCTGGAAAACGGCAAAAAGACAAAATCCGTAGATCAGGCTCTGAAGCGCCGGGAATTTGAAGTCCTTCCCGCCGGTGGCCTGGAGGGTCGCACCAGGGCGATGCTGAAAGTGCAGGACGGCTGCGTGAATTTTTGCAGTTACTGCATCATTCCCTATACCAGAGGGCCGGTGCGTTCCGCCCCCATAGATCTGGCAGTCGGACAGGCGAAAGAACTGGCAGAACAGGGATACCGGGAGATCGTGGTCACCGGTATCGAGATTGCATCCTGGGGCGTAGATCTGCCCGGCAAACCCCCGTTGGGCGATTTGCTGGAAGCCATCTGTTTGGCCGTCCCCGATCTGCGGGTACGGTTGGGATCTCTGGAACCCAGAGTGGTAACAGAGGAATTCTGTACCCGTCTGCAGAAATTGCCCAATCTGTGTCCCCATTTTCATTTATCTATGCAGTCCGGCTGCGACACGGTGCTTGCCCGCATGAAACGGAAATATGACACCTGCCGATACCTCCAAAGCGTAGAATTGCTGAACCGGTATTTCCCCGGCTGCGCGGTGACCACCGATATGATCGTGGCTTTCCCCGGAGAGACGGAAGAAGAATTTTGCCAGTCTTTGGAATTCATCAGAAAATGCCGGTTTGCGGATATGCATATTTTCCCCTATTCCCGCCGTCCCGGCACCCCGGCGGACAAGATGCCCGGGCAGCACAGCAACGGGGTAAAAGAGCAGCGGAGCCGGGCAGCCATTGCCGTGGCAGAGGAAATGTCCCGGGCCTACCGGCAGAATCTGGTGGGCAAGACCGTGGAGGTGCTGTTTGAGGAAAAGACCGGAGCATACTACACCGGCCATACACCGGACTACATAAAGGTGTATGTCCCGGAGGAGAATCTGCACAATCAGATTCGCCGGGTCCTTGTTACGGAAGTTTATGAAGATGGCGTAATGGGCAGTATGGACAAGTAAGGATTTTTGTGGTATACTATACTATCCCTATAAGAAGTTAAAGGAGGCGAATCCTTTGAAATATTGGTTGGGTTATCTGACTGCAGGCATTATTATGGCCTGTACCTGGGCGCTGCGGGAGTTTGCCAAAGCCCATTCGGCTCTGGTGGATATGATCTATCCCTATGTGATCCGGATGGCGCAGGTATTTCTGGCTGATTGGAGCAGCAGCGTGGATTTCTGCGTTTGGCAGATGCTGCTGCTGGTGATGATTGCCCTGGTGATCGGAATCATCGTGCTGATCATTATTTTTAAATGGAATCCCATTCGTTGGCTGGGCTGGATCTGCGCTGCGGTGGCAGTGGTGATCTTCCTGCATACCGGTTTGTACGGTTTGAATCAGTTCTCCGGCCCTCTGTCCGAGGATATCCGGCTGGAGGAGACGGAATTTACCATTGACGAACTGGAAAAAGCCACCATCTATTACCGCAATGAAGCCAACGCTCTGGCCACTTTGGTAGAGCGCAACAGCGCCGGCAATGTGAAATTTGCAGAATTTGACCGGCTGGCAGAGCAGGCCGTTACCGGTTTTGAGAAACTGGTGTACGAAGAATCTCTGTCTGTGTTTGCCGGCCCTATGGACCCGGTGAAGGAATTGGGCTGGAGTAAGTTCTTTACCAAGCGGGGCATTACCGGTGTCACCGTAGGCCTGACCGGTGAAGCGGCCGTCAATCCCCAGACCCCGGATGTGATGATGCCCTTTGCCATCTGCCGGGAAATGGCTCGCCGGGCCAGCATCACCATTGCGGAAGATGCCAGTTTTGCGGCCACCTATGCCTGCAAGATCAATGACGATGTGCAGTTCCGGTACTCCGGCGCGCTGATGAGTTACCGTTATTGTCTGGAGATGTTGGATTCTCTGGACCGGGTGACCGGTACCAATACTGCCGCAGAGGTGGCGGCAGGGGAGAACGCCCAACTGGATCACGACCTGAAGATCTGCAACAAGTTCTATGGCACCAATGCCAGAAAGGACGCCAATACCTGTGACCTGCTGACCAGTTGGCATATCCAGGAAGTGGTGTTGCCCCTTCAGGTAGAAGAGGAATCCCCCTTTGATCCTTTGGATAAATCCCAGGTGGATCTGGATGACCATCCCAACGCCTGATGAGGACAAATCTATGAAACAAACCCTTTCCCAGGGTCTTCCCGGACTGGGACTGACCCTGGATGACCAAATGCAAAACACCCTGTGCGCTTTCGGGGAAGCGGTGGTGGAGCAAAACAAGGTGATGAACCTGACTGCCATCACAGAGCCTGTTCAAGTGGCAAAACTCCATTTGCTGGACAGTCTGACGCTGCTGACTTTGGAAGATCTTCGGGGCAAGCGGATAATTGATGTGGGCTGCGGCGCCGGATTCCCCGGTGTACCGGTGAAGATCGCCTGTCCGGAGGCGGAACTGACCCTGCTGGATTCTCTGGGCAAACGAATGCAATGGCTGGAAACAGCGCTGCCTACCCTGGGTGTGGCGGCAGAATGTGTCACCGCCAGAGCGGAGGAAGCCGTGGCCACTCGCCGGGAGACCTATGACATTGCCACCAGCCGGGCGGTAGCGCGCTTGAACATTCTGCTGGAACTGACTGCTCCGTATGTGAAGGTGGGTGGCAAAGTGCTGGCAATGAAAGGCACAGCGGCTCAGGAGGAGTTGCAGGAAGCCAAAAATGCCATTAAGAAACTGGGTCTGCAACTGGAAAAGGTGGCAGAGTTCCCTGTGGATGGCACGGCTCATACGGTGATCGTACTGAAAAAGGTATCGCCCACCCCGGCGCAGTATCCCCGGCGTTATGCCAAGATCAAACAGTCCCCGCTGTAAGAAACCGTAGTTTCTTCCGATATCCTGGGATGGATGTCGGTATAAAAATGTGCTATTATGTAAAAGAAAGGGACTATTTTATGAATTTGCAGGATAAAATTACTGCTGCGGCGGAATATGTGCTTTCGAAAATTTCTCTGCGACCCACCATTGCATTGGTGCTGGGCAGCGGCCTGGGAGACTATGCCGATACCCTGGAGCAGTGTGTAAAGATTCCTTATTCGGAGATTCCCAATTTTCCCCAGCCTACGGTGGAGGGGCATACCGGCGCCTTTGTGTTCGGCGTGAAAGAGGGCAAGCAGGTGGTGGTGGCCCAGGGCCGCGTCCATTACTATGAGGGTCTTCCTATGCAGGAGATCACCCTGCCGGTGCGGGTGCTGGCCGCCATCGGCGTGAAGACCTTGGTGCTGACCAATGCGGCCGGCGGTGTGAATTTGGGATATAAGCCCGGCACACTGATGCTGATTTCCGACCATATCAACTACTCCGGCGCCAATCCTCTGATCGGCCCGAATCTGGATAAATTTGGCCCCCGCTTCCCGGATATGAGCGATTTGTATACCCGTGATCTCCGGACTGCCATCAAGGAAACTGCAGCCGCCCGGAATATCCCTCTGGAAGAGGGCGTATACCTGATGTACTCCGGTCCCAACTATGAGACCCCTGCCGAAATCCGTGCGTTCCGTACTTTGGGCGCAGATGCAGTGGGTATGTCCACTGTGCCGGAGGCTTTGGTAGCGGGACATAGTGGCCTGCAGGTGGTGGGCGTGTCCTGCATCACCAATATGGCTGCCGGTGTACTGCCGGTGAAACTGAACCACGCAGAGGTGGTGGAGACGGCCAATCGTGTCCACGATTTGTTCCATAAATTGGTAGATGCCATTTTACAATGTTGCTAAACATAAAGGAGAGAAAAATATGTACCATCGTATGAATATTGCCGGTTTGGACCGGGATCTGCCCATTTGTAAAGTAACGGATGACCTGTATATTGCCGGATTTGTTATCTTTGGCGATCAGGAACTGACCGTAGCCTGCGCCAAGGCGCTGCTGGAAAAAGCACCGGAGTATGACTACCTGATCACCGCTGAGGCCAAGGGTATTCCTCTGGCTCACGAAATGGCCCGTCAGAGCGGCGCCAAGAAGTATTTTCTGGCCAGAAAAGCCCCCAAACTGTACATGACCGGTGTGTTTGAAGTGACCGTCAACTCCATCACCACCGCCAAGGAACAGAAACTGTACTTAGACACCGCCGATGCCGAACTGATGAAGGGCAAGCGGATTTTGATCGTGGACGATGTGATTTCCACCGGTGAAAGCCTCCGGGCGCTGGAAGTGCTGGTAGAGAAAGCCGGCGGCCAGATCGTGGGTCGTATGGCCGTACTGGCCGAGGGCGACGCCCAGGACAGACCTGACCTGATTTACTTAGAAAAATTGCCCCTGTTTCACCCCGACGGAACGGTTATGAAATAAGCGCAAGGGAGGCTTTGTCCTCCCTTGTTTACTTTTTGCCGGGAATGTGCTATAATGTTCCCAACTAAACGATGGAGTTGAAAACAGTGAAGTTTGACAATACCCATGTGACCATTGATCTGGATATCGTTGAGGCCAATTTCCGCGCCATTGCTGAAAAAGTGGGCGTGCCGGTGATGGCCATTATCAAGGCCGATGCCTATGGCCACGGGGCCATTCAGGTGGCCCGGCAATTGCAGGGCAGTTGTGCTTTTTTTGGCGTGTCCTCTATGCTGGAGGCGTTGGAACTGCGGAAAGCCGGTATGGATACCCCGGTTTTGATTTTGGGACAGATTCCCACATCCGCATTTGCAACTGCGATTCGGGAGGGAATCCGACCCACTATTTTCCGCTATGAAGATGCTTGCGAACTGTCTAAAACTGCGCAGAATTTGGGAATGGAAGCGCCTTTCCATTTTGCGGTGGATACGGGTATGAGCCGTATCGGTTTTCAGGCTACCGAGAGCGAGGCGGATATTTGTGCGGCTATATGCCGCCTGCCCGGCATCGTTGCTGAGGGTGTGTTTAGCCATTTTGCCACTGCAGATTGCCCCGACTTGACGAAATCCCGCCGGCAGGCGGAGCGGTTTGACAAGTTCTGCCAAATGTTGGCAGACAGGGGTGTACAGGTGCAGTATCGCCATATGGATAATTCCGCCGGCATTATGAATTTTGAAAAGCACTACGAACTGGTGCGGGCAGGCATTGTGTTGTACGGCCTGTACCCCAGTGAAGAGGTAGATCCCGAGGTGTTGGCGCTGAAACCGGCGCTGGAATGGTCCAGCCGGGTCACCCATGTAAAGACCCTGGAGGCCGGCCGGGAAATCAGTTACGGCGGTACATACACCACAGAAAGACCTACCGTGGTGGCTACTGTGCCGGTGGGTTATGCCGATGGCTACCGCCGGGCGCTGAGCAACAGATTCTATGTGTTAATCCGGGGTCAGAAAGCCCCTATTTTAGGCAGAATCTGTATGGACCAGATGATGGTGGATGTAACCCATATCCCCGGTGTAGAGACCGGAGACCGGGTGGTGCTGATCGGCAAAGACGGCCAGCGGGAGATTACTATGGAAGAAATCGCGGCAGCAGCAGACTCCTTTAACTACGAATTTGTCTGCGGCATCAGCCGCCGGGTACCCCGTTTCTACCGGCAGCAGGGCAAGATCGTCCATCAGGTGCATTATCTGCTGGACAGTTATCAATAAAAAGAATCCCCCGGAAGCGTGCTTCCGGGGGATATTTATGTAGTTTTATACTTCGTAACCGGGCTTACCCAACAGACGGAACATATTCCGCTTGTAAAATTCCACACCGGGCTGGTCGAAGGGATTGACACCCAGCAT
>JAFXBH010000300.1 GCA_017521875.1 Oscillospiraceae bacterium | reverse complement strand
GATCTTTTCCGCTCCGGTAAACGAACTGCGAAGATTCTTCGACGCGGTTGCCAAAGGCAACCTTGCTCAGAATGACACTTTCTTTAAGGTTTCTTAAATTTGTAACCGCCCTACAAACCGGAATTTATATAACTATTGTTCGTTACCGAGCGATATGGCGGAAGTACGAAACCGTTCTATGTTGGTAACGAATTGCCCGGCGGTGCATACCGCCCGACAAACCGGAATTTATATTTCTTCTATCACAGCCACAAGGCAGTCGTTTTGGATGGTGATCCGGGGGTCATCCAGGGAAAACTCCGTTTTATTGGGATACCCCCGTAAGCCTTCCCCGGTGCATTTTGCCGCCGCCTCTTTCAGCACCCAGAATTTCAGCAGCGCAAGGCGCTGATCCTGCGCCCCATCAAACTGCGCCTTTTCCCTTGGGGATAAGATCTTATCTGCCAAGCGCAGATCAATGTTTCGGTCTAAGTGCTCCGCATCAATACCGATGGGGCGTTCCGACAGGGCGCAGAACACAGTTTCCTTTGTGTGGGAGATGGAAAAATGCGGGCCTTTTTCAAAATAGGGCTTGCCTCGCTGTGTGACCAGAATCTGCGGTGTCTCCTTGCCGGTATATTCCCGGTACATTTGGGAAAGCAACTGTCTTCCGGCATCGTGTCCGGTTCGTCCGTTCAGCGGCGCTGATTTTATAACCATTTCTCCACCCCCTTATTTCCGTTTATTATATTGTTTTCCGGAATTGCTGTCAAGAACGCCCCGTGGTGCACCACGGGGCGTTTTGCTATTGAGATCATTTAGAAGACCGCTGATAGCCTCTGCTATAGCGATAGTAGCGGTATTTGCTCCGATACCCTCTGTAATAACGAGAGCCGGTGGGGAGCAGATCCCGGTAAACAAAGCCCAATATCCGGATGTTTACCAAGTGCAACTGCCGGAGCATCTCTGCCACGGGTTTTCTTTGGGCAACATTGCCGCGGACCACCAAAACCACGCCGTCCAGCACTTTGGAAACCGCAATGGTATCGGAAACCACCGTAACCGGGGGCAGGTCCACAAGGATATAGTCATAGTCCCTGCTCATTTGCGCCATCAGTTCCTGCATACGGACGGAACTGAGCAATTCAGAGGGGTTGGGCGGGATGTCGCCGGCGGTGAGCAAGTCCATACCGGGGGCATGGGGACTTTGCTGGATGAACTTCCGGTAATCTTCCCGGGAAACCAGCAAATTGGTCAAGCCGGGCACCCGGTCTACCGCCAACTTGGCAGCAATGGTGGGTTTACGCAAGTCGCCGTCCACCAGCAAAACACTGGCGCCGGACTGCGCCATGGAATAGGCGAGATTACAAATAACGGTGGATTTGCCCTCTTCCTCGATGGCGCTGGTCACGCCCACAATGCGGCATTTTTGCTCGCCGGAGAAGGAGAATACCAGGTTGGTGCGGAGAAGTTTGTAGGCTTCTGCTGCCGCAAAGTTCAAGCCAGGGCCAAACATGGTGCGG
>JAFXBH010000299.1 GCA_017521875.1 Oscillospiraceae bacterium | reverse complement strand
TGGGTTGTAGTGTTCATATGATGCTGAAAGCGATGCATATTATATTCGGACATATCAGATGTTCCCGCCTGTGCTTGGAGGGGCATACGATGTAATTATTCAATCTGATGGAATAGTCCTTGCAATTTGGGGTGAAAAATAACAACCAAATTTCCCTCTTTTGTTGATAGCAGCACAGGCAGCAATTAAGGAATCTAAGTAATTAGATTTATAAAGCAAAACTATCCGCTCCTCGAAAGAGGGGCGGATTTTTTATATATTGAGTTTCAATGGCAAAAGTTGTATAATTCAGAATAAGGAAATCTAAATGTCTGACGGAGAAATATTATGACAATGAAATTATTCCTTGCGGCAATTACTAAATTTTTATTAGGTGTTGCTTTGGTTGGGGTATTGATATTCTTACCTGCTGGTACTTTTTCCTATTTAAACGGGTGGTTGCTGATGGGGATTTTGTTCGTGCCAATGTTCTTGGCAGGAATTGTTATGATGTTCAAAAATCCCGACCTACTTAGAAGCCGACTGAAAGCAAAAGAAGAAACCCGTGAACAAAGTTTGGTTGTGAAATTGAGCGGGCTTATGTTTTTGGCGGGCTTTGTTGTTGCGGGGCTGGGCATCCGTTTTCACTGGTATGTCTTGCCGACAGGTGTAGCAGTCGGTGCGGCGGTGGTGTTTCTGATTGCATATATTCTTTACGCAGAGGTGCTGAGAGAAAACACATATCTTAGCCGCACGATTGAGGTGCAAGAAAACCAAAAAGTAATTGATACGGGATTATATGGCTTTGTCAGACACCCGATGTATAGTGTAACTTTGCTTTTGTTTTTATCAATGCCAATTGTGTTAGGTTCTGTATATGCGTTTTTGATTTTTCTCGTATATCCATTTATTATAGCGAAACGCATTAAGCACGAAGAAAAATTTCTTGAAGAAGAACTTGACGGTTACAGTGAGTATAAACAAAAAGTGAAATATCGTTTAATACCATTTGTTTGGTAACAATAATTTCCCCCTTTTGCCGATAGCACCACTTATCTGCCATCAAAGAATCTAAGCAATTAGATTTATAAAGAAAAAGCATCTCCCTGCTGATTTCAGCAGGGAGATTTTTTAAGTATCTGTTGTAAATAATCTGCATACTTGCTATAATCGTTCCAAGAGGTGATGATGTGAATCATTGTGGTTTCCAGGCCGTCCTGTGGGATCTGGACGATACCCTGTATAGCCGTGCAGATGCCGCCCGCAAAATGTTCCCGGGTATGTTTCGCCAGTGTTTGTATACAGACCGGAGCGATGCATTTATTCAGCAGGCCGTGGATTATATGATGACCCAGGCAGGCCGTCACTCTGTGACCCAGGAAGCGGCATTTCAGGCGCTTTTAGCCCGATACCCATCAGACAAACCCTATATCCGCTCCCAATGCATCCACTACTATTATGAACATATTCGGGATTATGTGCATCCATTTCCTGAGACTGTGGAGATTCTTCGCAAACTCAAATCCCGGAATATTAAATTGGCAATCGTGACCAATATTACGCCTGAATTGTTGGAACACCAGCGCAAAAAGGTGGATGCCTTGGGCATTGGGTCGCTTTTTGATGCCGTTGTGTATTCTGCAGAATTTGGGGTACATAAGCCTGACAGACGGATTTTTGATCACGCCGCTGCGCTTTTAGGCGTACCCAATGAACAGTGCCTGTTTGTGGGAGACGATCCCCAGTCAGATGTTGCCGGCGCATTATCTGCCGGTATGGAGGTTGTCTGGCTGGATCGCTGGCAAACAGACGATCCGATGACCTGCGATCCCCGCGTTCACCGTGTTGTTACCGCTGCAGACTATTTTGGAGCATAATGAACTCCCTGCCGATTGTACGGCGGGGAGTTTTATGCCTGTCCCAATATTGCCACCCCCTTGTGCAACCGGAGGAATCCGTGTATAATAGAGCATTATAGATAGAGGAGGAGAACCGGATGAACCAAGTGATTCAGCAGTTAAAGGACAGAAAATCCGTCCGTGTTTTTACCGACCGGGAAATCGCCCCGAAGGAAGTGTCGGCCATTTTGGAGGCTGCGGTCAATGCCCCCACGGCGGGCAACCAGCAACTGTATACCATCATCCATGTCACCGATCCGGAGTTGAAAACCCAATTGTCGGAAAGTTGCGACCACCAACCTTTTATTGCCCAAGCGCCGCTGGTGCTGGTGTTCTGCGCCGATTGCCGTAAATGGTATAAAGCCTTTCAGGAATATGGCTGCGATCCCCGAAAACCCGGCGTGGGCGACCTGATGCTGGCCATCAGCGATACCAATATTGCGGCCCAAAATGCAGTGGTGGCGGCCCAAAGTTTAGGCATCGGCTCTTGCTATATTGGCGATATTATGGAAAATGCAGAGCAGCAGCGGCAAATTCTGTCCCTGCCGCCTTATGTGTTTCCCGCGGCTATGTTGGTGTTTGGTTATCCCACCGACCAGCAGTTGGAGCGCCCCAAGCCGCCCCGCTCCCCAATGGAGCATATCGTCCACGAAAACGGCTATCGGGATATGGAGAAAGAGGAACTGCAGCAAATGCTCTCCGTCAAGACAGGTGCCCGGGAATTTGAAGAATGGATTCAGGCTTTCTGCAATAGAAAATATAACTCCGATTTCTCCCGGGAAATGACCCGTTCCGTAGCGGTCTATCTGGAGGATTATAAGGCGTAATTCATCTACTGACCAGCCAATCCGCCCGGCTCTTTCCGGGCGGATTTTTGCCGGGAAACCCCGGTTTTCTCCCTGAAATTCCCCAAAACAGTTGACTTTCCCGAAGGGATTTTGGTAGAATAAAGGCGTTGTGCGTCCCATTTTTGCCCACAATATGATAGAAGTGTATGGAGATATGAGGCTTTGAAAACGGAGAAGAGAATTATCTACTATAAAGATGAATTGAATGACGACTTTTCCGGGCTCAATATCAAATTGAGACCTCTGGGAGAAGGCTACCGGTATATTCGCACCGGTTGGCTTTTTAAGGGTTTTGAATTTCTGTTCTACTACGGGGTTATGATCCCTGTGGTATATATGC
>JAFXBH010000298.1 GCA_017521875.1 Oscillospiraceae bacterium | reverse complement strand
CATATGATTGTGAATAAGGCTGACCCCTTATCCGATCAGATCAGCTCAGAAATGAACTTCTTAATGGTGGCAATGGCTGCGGGATGACGCATCACGACTGCGTCGGCGCCGCCCACCAGGTCAGCAGCGGCGGTAGCGACTTCCATGTTGATGGCGCGCTCTTCCTGGCTGCCCCATGCGGGTTCATCTTCCTCGGAAGCGGTGGATTCCTTGACACCCCAGGCGTCGACGGAAGCAGAGGCCAGGATGGGCATCTGCAGGTCGGAGTCGCCCTGAGCCAGAGCGGCCAGACGGATACGGTCGAAGGTGGAAGCGGCGTACTCATAGCCGTAACCCACAGCAGCGGTACCGATATCCATAACAACGCTTTCGGGATTCACATTCAGACCCTTGAGCATAATGTTGAGTTGCTTAGCCAGGTTGATGTCGTCAGCAGTCTCAGCGCCCAACTTCTGGCCGTTTGCAAGAGCAACGGAAGCACCCACGGTCTTGTAGTTTTCGTTCTTTGCAGACATGAACAGAGCGTTCTTGCCAGCCAGGGCCTCAGCCAGAGCAGCCAGCAGTTCGCCGTCTTTTTCCATGTTCTTGCAGCCCATAACCACGATAGGCTTGGTGACTACTTCAGCAACAGCCTTGGCGTCAGCAACGCAGTCAGCCACGGAGCGGTCTGCGCCGTTGGGGTCTGCGCCCACGAAGTTCAGGCAGATAAAATCGCAGCCTTCAATGGTCTCAGCCTTCTTGGCGTAATCAGCCATAGTGGTGCAACCGGCATAGAATTCCTTCAGACTGGCCAGATCCCACTGGGATGCCAGATCGGAAACTTCCACGCCAACCTTGGGTGCATTTTCGATGGGTGCATCGAAAGAGTAGAAGGGCAGCACATTCTGACCGCCGATGACGATTGCGTTATCACCGGTGCCCAGGGTAACGGCATTGATCTTGCCGCTAAAGGGTGCTGTCTTAGGTTCAAAAGACATATTAGGTTTCCCCCTTATCAAAAATAAATAATTTATAATTTAAAATCCAGTACAGTGAACTGTATCTCGATTTTGAATCCTTGCGGAATCACAGTCCCAGGGACTGCATCACTTCCTTGACGGCGGCTTTTACAGGGTTGCTCACCGGCAGTTTTGCGGAAGGCTCGCCGGCGCAGTCACAACGATAGACACTGTCATCCTGGGGCAGTACGCCCAGCAGTTTCAGACCGTGCTTTTCGATCTCTTCCTGCACACCTGCATCCAACTGACCGTTCGGCGCACGGTTGACGATCAAACCCATTACGGTGGGTTTCAGTTCCATCTCTTCCACGATCTCAGCCACTCTGGCGGCTGCCTGAATGCCTCTGCGGGAACAGTCGGAAATCAGCAGCATGGTATCTACATGGGGCAATGTGCCTCTTGCTACATGCTCCAGGCCTGCTTCATTGTCCATTACCACATATTGGTAATTCTTGGCATACTTGTCCACCTGGGATTTCAGTACGCCGTTGACATAGCAATAACAGCCTTTTCCCTGGGTACGACCCATCACCAGCATATCGAAGTCATCTTCCTCGATAATGGCGGAACTGAATTTAAAGTCCGCATAATCGGCTTTGGTCATACCGGAGGGGATGGTACCCTTCAGTTCGGCCCGGGCCATTTCCTCACGGATCTCGCCCAGACTGGTCTCCACCTCAACGCCCAGCACTTCATTCAGGTTGGCATTGGCGTCGGCATCCACCACAAGAACAGGTCCTTGCTTTTTATTACAAAGGTAGTCGATAATCATACCGCAGGTGGTGGTTTTACCCACACCGCCCTTACCGGCTACCGCGATGGTATGGGGTGTTGCCATAAATTGTTGCTCCTTTGGTAAATTGCATTCCGGAAATGGGCGCAGTTCGCCCATACCCGTGCGAAGTTACTATATCACATCTAACGCCTAAATTCAACCACAATTTCCGTATATGGCAGGTTTTTTGTGAAAAATCTCCAACAAAACGGTCAAATTGGCGTAAAAACAAACTTCTGTGTCAACCCGTCACAGGAAGCATACACCGTTACTGCACCCCCCTGCCCTGTTTGACTGGAAATCTCCACCGCTTTCCCTTTCAGAAAGTCCCGGACATAGCCTTCCGGATCGTCGGTCTCCACCTCGTCGAAAAAGATATCCCGCATCTGATTGTTGGGGCATAGGTTTTGGATCTCCCGCACCATTTCGTATTCTGCCATAGCATTCGCCTCCTTTACGATACAGTATAGCACACCCCCGCTTAAAATACGAGTCCTTCGACAAATTAGGCTTGAATTTCCAGCAATGCTTTGGTATAATGACCCCAAGAAACGCAGGATTAGTTCATCGGTAGAATCTCTGCTTCCCAAGCAGATTAGGCGGGTTCGACTCCCGTATCCTGCTCCAAAAAACAAGACCACCCGTTGGGTGGTCTTTTTTTGGAGCAGCAGAGAGAAGGGAGTCGACCCCATCAAAAAGAAACAGCCCGGTGGGCTGTTGCAGCCACCAGTTCAAAAACTGGCGGCAACTATAGTGTCATCGACTTTTGCATCTTTCTTTTTAGATGATAAACAATTCAT
>JAFXBH010000297.1 GCA_017521875.1 Oscillospiraceae bacterium | reverse complement strand
GTGCTGGGTAAGCAGGTGCGTCCTGTGAATTTGGGCACGCGGGAGAGTTTTGCGGATATTGCTGCCACTGTTGCGGCCTATTTTGGCGTTTCGCTGGATACACCGGGACGCAGTTTTTTGCAGTCGATTATGTAACCGATTGAAATGCAGACAGTAAGTTAGGAGACACCTGTATGAAAAATCCATTGTTATCCATCGTGATTCCCGCCTTCAATGAGGAGGAGAATGTCTGCAATACCGCCGCGGTGGTGCAGAAGGTGATGACGGATGCCAATATCCCGTACGAAATGATTTTTGTCAGCGACGGCTCTAAGGACGGTACCTTTTCCAAAGTGCTGGAGTTGGCCCAAAAAGATCACCGGATCCGCGGTTTGGAATTCAGCCGTAATTTCGGAAAAGAGTCGGCTATTTTTGCGGGCCTCTCTGCCATTCGAGGCGGTTGCGCTGTAGTGATGGACTGCGATTTGCAGCATCCTCCCAAGGCAATTGTGGAGATGTACAGACGGTGGCAGCAGGGATACGAAATTGTGGAGGGCGTGAAGAACACCCGTGGCAATGAATCGGTGTTCCACAAAATTTTTGCCAAAGGGTTCTACAAACTGATGACCGCAATGACCGGCTTGGATATGGAAAATTCCAGCGACTTCAAACTTCTTTCTGCCAATGTGGTGCAGGTGTTGCTGGATATGCCGGAGCGGAAGACCTTCTTCCGGGCAATGTCCTTCTGGGTAGGCTTTAACAGTTGTCAAATCCGTTATGATGTGGCGGATCGTGCCTTTGGCACCACCAAATGGTCCTTTTTCAAACTGGCTCGGTATGCAGTGTCCAATATGGTGTCCTTCAGCACCAAACCCTTGACTTTTGTCAGTTATATGGGCGGTTTGTCTATGCTGGCAGGTTTTGTGGTAGCAGTCCAGACTTTTGTGCGCTGGGCCAGCGGCAAGTCGCTGGAAGGTTTTACCACTGTGATTTTGCTGCTTTTGCTGTTGGGCGGCGGTATTTTGATGGGCCTGGGTATTATTGGCGGGTATATCTCTGCCATCTATCAGGAGGTCAAGCAGCGTCCACGGTATGTGGTGCGGCTGGATACAGATAAACTATTAAAACAGGGGAATTACCATGATTGACCGGATCTGTGCTTTGTATAAAAAATACAGACAGCCGATTTTGTATGTTTTCTTTGGTGGCGGCACCACCATTGTAGGTGTTGGTTCGTTTTTGCTGTTTCATTCGGTGCTGCATATCCACGAACTGCTGGCCAATGTGTACTCTTGGGTTTTGGCAGTGGCCTTCGCCTATGCTACCAGCCGGAAATGGGTATTTTGCTCCCGAACAAAAGGACAGGATTTCTACAAGGAACTGATTGCCTTTTATGCCGGAAGACTGGTGGTTCTGGGAGTAGAAGAGAGTATGTTACTGATCTTTGTGACCTGCCTGGCATTCCCAGGCACGGCGGTCAAATTATCCGTACAGGTACTTGTGATGATCGGAAATTTTGTAGTTTCTAAATTTATTGTATTTCGCAAGAAAAAGGACGCGCAGTGACGCGTCCTTTTTGCATCTGCGTGTCTTATCCTTGACGAAACACCGGTGCTATGGTATAATGCAGAAAGTTGGCATTACTTTCTCTGTAGTAAGGGAGGTGGGTATCCGTGGGGATCCATCGCGAATGTCCTTTGGTGCAACGCATCGATCACTTTTTGTATTCTCCCGCCTATTTGCTTTTTATAGGTGGATTGACCATATTAGCAAATATCTTTTGCTTGGAAATGGTGTCCTATACCGCAATACTGGTGACGGCTGTTTATATCTGCTTATTTGCAAGAGATATTCTGCCGTTGTTTCCTATGTTTGCCTGCGGTTACATTTCTCCGTCTATGGGCAATAACCCCGGATTGAATAGTGAGTCTATCTTTTCGTTCCGAAACGGTGGCCTGTACTTAAGTATCCTTCTGGGC
>JAFXBH010000028.1 GCA_017521875.1 Oscillospiraceae bacterium | reverse complement strand
CCTATTGTGTCAATCACAATATTTTAATGGGCATTATCACAGTTCCTGCAAAATTTGCCCAGGAAGTGTGCGACAGACTAGTTTCCTGCGGCATCAAAGCCATTTGGAATTTTGCGCCGACACATTTGGAAGTGCAGAAGAATATTCTTGTGCAAAATGAAAATATGGCAACTTCTCTTGCTGTTTTGAGTATGCATTTGCAGGCGCAAATCAAAGACAAAATGTAAAAATTTAACACCTTATGAGAGGATTCGTTTGTTTGTTCTCATAAGGTGTTTTGCTATAATACCTATGTTTTGATACAATTTTTCCCATATAACAAGGTAATTTGCACTATAAATCTTTATTTTACAACATGCTGACTTGATTTTCCTAATTGTTTAAGCGAAATGATAATGATAAAATTTACTTATCTAAAGGAAATATCAATTTACATAAGGGAGGAGAACCATTATGAAAGCATATCGTCGCATTATTGCTATGCTACTTGTTCTATGCTCTTTGTTTGCATTCTTTCCTGCATCGGTTGTTGCCGTTGGAGGATCGCCTGCCGAGGCTGAGGAACCGGTAGTCGTCACTTATGACTTTCAGTTGGAGAATTCTGAATTAAAGACATCTGCGGGCACAAGTTTTGTAAAAGCCCAGTTGTCTTCTCCTGCAATTGCAGGCAAGATCGCTGAGTACTATGGCGACAGCACGCTTAACTGGAAGTATGTTGCCAATAATGCCGAGTCTTTCCGCGCACAGAACTATACTGTCAGCGAAATGTTGTATTTTGGCGGTGACACAAATCCTTGGAGCGGTTTAAGATTTGGTTTTAAAGTCACACCTGCGATGAATAATAATTCTTATCCTGCAGGTCATTGGACTGCCCTGGAACTTCGGGTCGAAACTGCCGGTGAATATGATATTACTTTAAATCATTTCATAAGAGCAAATGGCGCATCCGCTGCTGAGGTTTATCTACTGCCCGGTTCTTATGCAGATGCTGATACGATCGATGCTGCTTTGGTGCAATCCAATCTTCTTAAAGAAGTCAGTTTCACCAAAACCAACAACGATATTGAAGCCGCAGTTACAAATCTCGGCAAAAAGGAACTGATGGCTGGTACTTATACCATCGTCTTTAAGGCAACCCAATCTCGCCTTGCTACTTCTGAGGCATACATTTATGTTAAATCCTTAGATATGGAACTTCAGAAATCGGCTGCCAAAAAGAATGTGGTATATGATTTCAGCCAGTCTAACACAAACGAGAAGACCGGCTCCGATTACAAGAACCACTATTTTTATAATAACAAATTACCCGATACGAAGATCGATCAAGCCTATACCAACGATGCGTTGAATTGGCGTATTGCTGCCAATAACACATCTTTGCTGGTCGGTGATGCATATTCCGCCGTTGAGAGTTATTTAGGATTCAGTAACGGGACCTGGTCCGGCCTCCGTCTGGCTGCACATGCCACAAAGGTTGCTGGCGGCAAAGAATATGCAACCGGTCACTGGTTTGCGTTTAACCTGAAATCTCCCGGTGCAGGCAATTATGTCGCAACATTGGGTTATCAAACCCGCAAAGAAAGCAACCAGGATGTAAAGGTTTATTTGCTTGAAGGTGCGCTTACAGATCCTGCTGCCATCCAGGCTGAACTGG
>JAFXBH010000296.1 GCA_017521875.1 Oscillospiraceae bacterium | reverse complement strand
ATCAGCCCTGCCTGATTTTGATGAATCACTCCAGTTTTATCGATTTGAAGATTATCTCCCGGATCTTTTTTCCCAAGCGGTACGCCATCGTCTGTACCACCGACGGTTTTGTGGGCAAGGGGCTTCTGATGCGTCTGCTAGGATGTATTCCCACCCAAAAATTCGTCAGCGATGTGACGCTGATTCGGGATATGGAGTATATGCTCAAAGAGAAAAAGACCAGTGTGCTGATGTACCCGGAGGCTAGTTACTCTTTTGACGGCACGGCCACCCCTCTGCCGAGAAAGATGGGCGTTCTGCTGAAGAAACTGAATGTGCCGGTGGTGACGGTGATCACCCAGGGAGCATTTGCCAGAGATCCTCTGTATAACTGCTTGCAGAAACGGAAAGTTACCGTCCGGGCAGATGTGACCTGCCTGGTTACCCCGGAGCAGATGGAGGAAATGTCTGTGGCTGAACTGGACCAACTGCTGGACGATGCCTTTTCCTTTGATAATTTCCGTTACCAGCAGGAGAATAAAATCACCATTGACGAACCTTTCCGCGCCGACGGCCTGAACCGGATTTTATACCGTTGCCCCCATTGCCTTGCAGAGGGACAGACAGAGGGCAAGGGAATTATGTTAACCTGCAAAGCCTGTGGGCACACCTATACCCTGGACGAACAGGGCTACCTGGTTGCAGAAGACCCTGTTTTTACCCATATTCCTGACTGGTATGCCTGGCAGCGGCAGCAGGTACGCAAGGAATTGGAGGAGGGGACATACCGTTTGGAGACGGATGTGAAGATCGGGATGCTGGTGGATACCAAAGCGCTGTATATGGTAGGGGAGGGCAAACTGGTTCACGACGAAACCGGATTTACCCTTACCGGGTGCGACGGAAAACTTCAGTATTCCCAAGGACCGTTGGCCTGCTACGGGCTGTATGCGGACTATTACTGGTACGAGATCGGCGATGTGATCTGCATCGGCAATCGGGACAGACTTTACTACTGTTTCCCCACCGGAGGCGATGTGGTTGCCAAGACCAGACTGGCCACCGAGGAACTGTACAAACTGAAAAAACGCCGGAAAACTCCTGCGGCAGTATAGAAAAACGAGGCGTGTGAAAACACGCTTCGTTTTTTCTTTAATAATGATTGCATTTATTTGCCATAATTAGTATAATAATCTTATAAAATTCGGCAAATAAACGGGAGGAGGGCAAAATAATATGGAATCCAACTATATTATTGAAATGCTCAACATCAGAAAAGAATTCCCCGGAATTGTGGCAAATGACGATATCACCCTGCAATTGAAGCGGGGAGAAATCCATGCTTTGCTGGGCGAAAATGGCGCAGGCAAGTCCACATTAATGTCGGTTCTGTTCGGTTTGTACCAGCCGGAGCAGGGCGTGATCAAGAAAAACGGGGAAATTGTCACGATCAACAATCCCAATGACGCTACCGCGCTGAATATCGGTATGGTCCATCAGCACTTCAAACTCATTGATGTGTTTACAGTGCTGGACAATATCATCTTAGGCGCAGAGGATACCAAACTGGGTTTCCTGCAGAAGCAGGAGGCGCGGAAAAAGGTGGAGGAACTATCCCGGCAGTACGGTCTGAAAGTGGACCTGAATGCCAAGGTAGAGGATATCACCGTGGGTATGCAGCAGCGTGTTGAGATCCTGAAAATGCTCTACCGGGACAATGAAATTTTGATTTTTGACGAGCCCACTGCTGTGCTGACGCCCCAGGAGATTGACGAACTGATGGCCACTATGCGAGGGTTTGCCAAGGAGGGCAAGTCCATTCTGTTCATCACCCATAAACTTAACGAAATCATGGCGGTTGCCGACCGTTGTACCGTTTTGCGGAAGGGTAAGTGTATCGGCACGGTGAACATCTGCGACACCAACAAACAGGAACTGTCCAATATGATGGTAGGTCGTCCGGTTCAGTTGCAGGTAGAGAAAGAAGATGCCACACCCGGCGATGTGGTGTTGGAGGTAAAGGGTTTGACCGTACCCTCCAGAATTCACAAGAACGACGCGGTGAAGGATGTATCCTTCGCTGTGCGAGCCGGTGAGATCGTGTGCGTTGCCGGTATCGACGGCAACGGCCAGACAGAACTGATCCACGGTTTATCCGGTTTGGAAAAGATCACCGCCGGCAAGATTACCCTGTGCGGCAAGGATATTTCCAATTCCTCCATTCACCGTCGCAGCGATGCAGGCATGAGCCATATCCCCGAAGACCGACACAAGCACGGCCTGGTGCTGGACTTTACCCTGGAGCAGAATATGGTGCTGCAGAATTTTCAGGATCCTCAATTCCAGCGCTTTGGCTTCATTCAGAACGACGCAGTCCGTGCCTATGCCGAGACCCTGATCGAACAGTACGATGTCCGTTCCGGCCAAGGCCCTGTCACCGTCAGCCGTAGCATGTCCGGCGGTAACCAGCAGAAAGCCATCATTGCCCGTGAAATGGACAGAAATAAGCCTTTGATCGTGGCGGTGCAGCCCACCCGCGGCCTGGATGTAGGCGCCATCGAGCATATCCATAAGCAACTGGTGGCCCAGCGGGATGCAGGCAAGGCCGTGCTGCTGGTCAGCCTGGAACTGGATGAAGTTATGAATCTTTCCGACCGGATCCTGGTGATGTACGAAGGTGAGATCGTGGGCGAACTGGATCCCAAGACCACAACCGTACAGGAACTGGGTCTGTATATGGCCGGTGCGAAAAACGACGGGAAGGGGGGCAATTAAGCCGTGAACAAAGGAAATACCTTGCTGAACCGGGACGGAACCCGAAAGATATTTGCGTCCCTGATCTCTATTGCGATCGGCCTTGCTGTGGGTGCAGTGATCGCAGTGATCGTTGGCCTGACCAAGTCCAACATCGGCACCAAAGGCATTTGGGACGGTGTACGGCTGATCTTCTTCGGCCTGTTCTCCACAGGACGGGAAGCCGGCGCTCTGACCTGGGGCTTTAACCCGGTTTCCTGGGGCAATATGCTGTTCCGGGCTACCCCGGTGATTATGACCGGTCTGTCTGTGGCAGTAGCGTTCAAAACAGGCCTGTTTAATATCGGTGCCCCCGGCCAGTACCTGATGGGTACCCTGGCAACCTTGTTTATTGCCCTGAAAATCCCCTCTGAAGCAGTATCTCCCGCTATGATCTGGATTCTGGCTTTTCTGGGCGGTATGCTGGCAGGCGCACTGTGGGGCGCGATCCCCGGCCTGCTGAAGGCGTTCCTCAATATCAACGAAGTGCTGGCCTGTATCATGACCAACTGGATCGCGGCCAATTTGGTCACCTGGGCCTTTGACATCAGCGACCTGAAGAATGTGGCCGAAGGCACCAAGACCGGCTACATTTACAAAACCTCTTTCAACAATGTAGCCACTTCCAAGATGGGACTGGACAAACTGTTCCCGGAATCCCAGGTCAACGGCGGCATTATCGTGGCCATACTAATCGCAGTTCTGGTGTGGATCATTATGAATAAGACCACCCTGGGTTACCAGTTGAAGGCCTGCGGCGCGAATCGTCACGCAGCCCGGTACGCCGGTATTCAGGACAAGCGGAATATCGTGCTGAGTATGGCGATGGCCGGTGCGCTGGCCGGTGGCGGCGCAGCGCTGTACTGGCTGTCCGGCAATACCGAATTCTACTGGAGCACATATCAGGCATTGCCTGCTACCGGATTCAATGGTATTCCTGTTGCCTTGCTGGCAATGAACCACCCGGTGGCGGTGATTTTCGCCGGTATCTTTATGGCGATGCTGAACATTGTGGGTCAGCAACTGACTACACTTACCGCCTATAACGAATATATCACCGATGTGGTGATCGCGGTGATCGTCTACCTGAGCGCATTCTCTTTGGTGATCCAGATGTGGCTGCAGAAGAAAAAAGGAAAGGGAGGTAAGACACAATGACATTTGTAGTACAACAGACATTGTTGTTTGCCATCCCTCTGATGATCGTGGCGCTGGCCGGTGTCTTTGCTGAGCGCAGCGGTATCATCAACCTGGCGCTGGAAGGCATTATGATTATGGGCGCGTTTGTGGGCGTGTACTTTGTCCGTCTGATGCAGGATGCAGATGTGTTTGTGGAAGCGGCCCGGATGGGCGACTATTGGACGCTGCAGGGTTTGGAATTGCTGACGATGGCCGTGGCTGCCGTCTTTGGCGCCATCTTTTCTTTGCTTCTGTCCTTTGCAGCCGTCCACCTGAAAGCAGACCAGACGATTGGCGGCACAGCGCTGAACATGATGGCACCTGCGCTGGTGTTGTTCCTGGTGCGCATTTTGGCCAATCAGAATACCCTGCAGATGAAAGTGGGCGACGCCGCTTCCTGGTTTATGATCAAAAAATCCACCTTCGGTGTGGATAAAAGTGTCCAGTGGGGTTTCTTCCGGGAGACATTCCTGAATAAGGTGTACCTGGCCACCTATGTGTGCATTGTGGTGTTTATCGTTCTGTCGGTGATTTTGTATTACACCAAATTCGGCCTGCGGCTGCGTGCCTGCGGTGAAAATCCCCAGGCGGCAGACTCTTTGGGCATCAATGTGTACAAAATGCGGTATGCCGGCACTACTATCTCCGGCGCACTGGCGGGTATGGGCGGCTTTGTCTATGCCCTGACTGCCACCAACTGCACCGCCAACGGTGAAGTGGCGGGATTTGGTTTCCTTGCATTGGCGGTTATGATTTTCGGCAACTGGAAACCGCTGAATATTGCCTTGGGCGCTTTGCTCTTTGGCTTATTCAAATGTATCGCCGCCGGTTACGGCAGTATCGACATCAACGGCGACGGCGTGTTCTGGTTAGCAGAAATCGGCATCAGTTCCCACCTGTACCGGATGCTTCCCTATGTGATCACGCTGGTGGTCCTGTCCTTTACCTCCAAGAAATCCCGGGCCCCCAAGGCCGAGGGCATTCCCTACGATAAAGGCACTCGATAATCTTCTAAGCAAGGCTTCCTCCCGGAAGCCTTGCTTTTTTGTATTTTTTGCAAACTTTTCCTTGCATTTTGTGGAAAAAAGAGGTATACTTTTCTAAGAAATAAAATCTGAGGGAGGAGAGAATGTCTGAACTATTCGGTGAAGATGTTTTCTCTTTTTTTAGATTCCAATTTCAGAAATAGAAATACTTGGAGGTATTAGTATGAATTTGGTCTATGGCATTAAAGACAAACCCAAGTTTGGCCAGATACTGATTTTTGCTTTCCAGCAGGTTTTGGCAATTCTGGCAGCCACCATTGCCGTTCCCGCCATCGTCGGTAACGGTATGTCCGCTTCCGCCGCTCTGTTTGGCGCAGGTGTCGGTACCATTGTATATCAGTTGTTCACTAAGTTCAGAAGCCCTGTGTTCCTGGGTTCTTCCTTTGCTTTCATCAGTTCTATGGTAGCAGCATTTGCCGGCGCGGTTTCCGCAACTGCCGGTTTTGCCGGTATCATTCTGGGTGCTGTGTTTGCAGGTTTGGTGTATGTGGTGATCGCTGCTGTGGTGAAATTCGCCGGCGTGAATTGGATCAACAAACTGATGCCTCCTGTTGTGATTGGACCTACCGTGGCGCTGATCGGTCTGTCTCTGGCCGGCGCTGCCATTTAGGATGTATTTTCCTATGGCCCTCAGGATGGCAACGGCGCTTTCGTAATGAGCGCTCCTGCATGGGCATCTTTCATCTGCGCTATGGTCACCCTGGTGACCGTCATTATGGTCTCCACTTACGGCAAGAAGATGATGAAACTGGTTCCTTTCATTGTTGGTATTCTGGCCGGTTACCTGGAAGCCGTGATCTTTACCTTGCTGGGCATTCCCGTAATCGACTTCTCCCTGTTCCAGGATATGCAGATTTTTGCTGTTCCTGAGTTTACCTTCCTGGAAGCCCTGAAGGGCGTCAAGGACATTGACGGCTCCTACATTGCAACCGTTGCCGTGGCATACATTCCCGTGGCATTTGTGGTATTTGCTGAGCATATCGCTGACCACAAGAACCTCAGTTCCATCATTGATGCTGACCTGCTCACCGATCCCGGCCTGCACCGCACCTTGCTGGGTGACGGCGTTGGTTCTATGGTTGGCGCTATCTTCGGCGGCTGCCCCAACACCACCTACGGTGAATCTGTTGGCTGCGTTGCCATTACCCGCAATGCTTCTGTGGTTACCATTACCACCGCTGCCATTATGAGCATCGTCATCTCCTTCTTCGGACCCTTCGTTGCATTCCTGGATTCCATTCCCGGCTGCGTCATGGGCGGTGTCTGTGTCACCCTGTACGGCTTTATCGCTGTATCCGACTTGAAGATGATCCAGAAAGTTGACCTGAACCAGAACAAGAACCTGTTTGTGGTTGCTTCCATTCTGATTCCCGGCATCGGCGGTATGGCTATGGCCATTGGTAAGGTTACCATTACTGCCATCGCCTGCGCTCTGATCCTGGGCATCATCGTCAACGCTCTGCTGAACAAGGCAAAGGACGAATAATTTCCAAAAAACACCGGGCGTGTGGATCTCCACACGCCCGATTTTTTATTTAATCTTCTTGCCGTCCAGAACGGCTTCCACCAATATATCCCCGTCGTACCGCAGTTTCAAAAGGAAAAAGGGTGCGTCTTTCCACAATAGATCCAGGAATATTTTGTCTCCCTCCCATTGGGGCAGGGCGCTGAGAAAATCCCGCTTGACCCACTGGAGGTCTCCCTCATCACAGGATTGTAATTCCCCTTCAAAACCGTCAGCGGTAAACAGATACATATACTCCCCATCCCAGGGGCCGTTGGTGAGAAAGGTGACTATACCCCGGCACTTCCAGTTGGTCAGGGTCAGACCGGTCTCCTCTTTTGCCTCCCGCAGGAGACACTCATCGGGGGTTTCGTCTTTTTCAAATTTGCCGCCGATGCCGATCCATTTGTCCTTGTTGACATCGTTTTCCTTTTTGACCCGGTGGAGCATCAGTACTTCGTCTCCCCGGGTGATATAGCAAAGGGTGGTATTGAACATTGTGTTCTCCTTTATTTGATCAACTCAATGGCGTGGTGCAGATTCTTTATCTGCAAAAATCCCTGTCCTTCGGCTTTTTCACCGTCCAGACTCCAGAATATATCCCCATCTATAAACACATTTACTTCCCGGGCGCTGCGGAAAGTCATCATTCGGCAGTTGTACTGCTGCTTCTGCACCGCCATAATGCACTCGGTGATCTCCGTTAAACTTTGGGGCGCCCGCACCAAAAGCACTTCAAACAATCCGTCGCCCATATCCACCTGATGGGGATCCAGCGTCAAAATGCCGCCCAAACTGGTGGAATTACAAATCGCGCCAAAGAGGTAGTCATCTTCCACCGCCTCGCCGTCCAGTTCCAGCCGCACTTTGGTCTTGCGGATCTGAGACAGTTCCTGAATGCCGCCCAGCAGATAGGCAGTGTGCCCCAAGGCATTTTTAATATTCTGAGAGGTGGCATAACTGGCTCTGGTGAATGCACCAAAGGATGCCACATAGGAAAAATACCGGTCTCCGAACTTGCCCACATCCAGTTGCTGGGGCGTTCCTTCCGCAATCAGCCGGGCCGCCGTTAAGGGGTCGCTGGGGAGTCCGAGAGAGTTGGCAAAATCGTTGGTAGAGCCGGCGGGAATGTAGCCGATAGGGATTATTAATCCGGCATCCAGCATACCGGTCAGGGTCTCGTTCAGTGTACCGTCTCCGCCGCAGCACACCACGGCATCCATGCCGGGTGCAAAGGCCTTAACTGCAGATATAGCGTCCTGAGGACCTGCGGTCACATAGGTCTGAACCCGGTATCCTGCCCGGTTGAAGACCGCAAGAATATCTGCCAGCACCTTGTTGGCTTTTTTTGTGCCGGCCATAGGATTTAGGATGAATAACATAGTTTTCATACTGCATCACCTGAGGGAAGAATGGATATCATTTATTATACCACAAGGGGGGAAAATCGCAAGAGGAAACCGATTTCGTTCCGTAAAAATTTCCGTTGACACCTGATACCGCGGGGGGTATAATATAGAAAATTTCATAGGACAGTTCGTAACCATCCTGTCGGTAAACAAAACTAGGAAATCAGATGGGCGCAGAAGGCGCTCTTTTTTGTTTGTGGGTACGACTGTGCCCATTTTCTTTTTTGGAGGAAAGTATGAAAAAGAGTCGTTTTCTTGCCCACGGCGCGCTGATTGCCGCGCTGTACGTGGCGCTGACATATCTGCAGAACCTGCTGATTCCGGGTTCTGCCACCTTTGCCATTCAGTTCCGGGCATCGGAGGCGTTGTGTGTGTTGGCGCTATTTACGCCGGCAGCCATTCCGGGTATGACTTTGGGCTGCCTGTTGTTTAATATCAGTTTTGCCGGGGCGCTGCCTTTGGATTTTTTGGTGGGTAGTTTGGCTACCGCTGTTGCCACCGCCGGAATGTATGCCTTGCGGCGTGTTACGGTCGGCAGATATCCGTTGCCGGCTCTGCTGCTGCCTGCTGTGAGCAATGCAGTGTTGGTAGGTTGGGAATTGAGCGTATATAGCGGCGGCGGCTTTTGGCTCAACGCCCTGTATGTGGCCATTGGGGAAGCCGCGGTACTGCTGACCTTGGGCACAGCGCTTTACTATGCTTTGCAGGTTCGGAATCTGCAGAAAAGACTCTTTGGATAAAAATAACCCTTGGGAATTTCCCAAGGGTTTTTTTGTTAGTCTTCGAATTGGAGAACATCCTTGTAACGGTCTTTAAAGATACCGTATACGGCGTTCAGAATATCTTCGCTTTCCACAGCGATGTAGTTTTCGTTTTCCTCATCCACCGGCTGGATCTCCAGAATGACGATCTCGTTGGAATCCTCCGGCATCAGCACTAAGTACTCTGTGCCCTGATACTCGATGCAATCCAAATATTCAAAATTGATTTCCTGACCGTTCTCATCGGTGAGGGTCAGAATGGACTGTTCTTCCTGCAGGATTTCTTCGTTTTCCATAGTAGGTACTCCTTTTTTGTTGTTGTCCTTATTATATCGGCCCTGCCCAAATATGTCAACAGCCTTACAGGTTTACTGCCTGTAAGGCTGTGTGGTTCAAAAGTTCGCAACACCGGCGGAGCGCATTTGCAGTTGCAGTTTGTCTGCGATCAGGGCGATAAATTCCGAATTGGTCGGTTTTCCCTTGGTATTGGAAACCGTGTACCCGAAAAATCTTTGCAGTGTATCCAGATCGCCTCTGTCCCAGGCCACTTCGATGGCGTGGCGGATGGCACGCTCCACCCGGCTGGGCGTGGTCTGGAAGGTCTTTGCCACCTGGGGATAGAGAATTTTGGTAATGGCGTTGATTACATCCATATCTTCCACTGCCAGAATAATGGCTTCCCGCAGGTACTGATACCCCTTGATATGGGCAGGGACGCCGATTTCGTGAATGATGTTGGTGACCATGGTTTCAATATTTTGCTGACCGGTATGGCGGGCGGCAGGCATCCGCAGGCTCTCCCCGCTACGAACTTCCTCCATCCGTTCTACCAAAGCGCTCATATCGCAGGGCTTCAGCATCAGATACCGGACACCCAAATTGGCTGCCGCCGATGCCACATAGTCGGTGATAAATCCGGATGTGGCGAACACGATGGGCTTGTGTTCCAATGTGCTGATGGCCTTCAGGACGCTGATGCCATCCTTTTTTGCCAGCATCATATCCAGCACTAAAATGTCCGGTTTACGTTCCGATACCAGTTTGATGGCCCGTTCTCCGTCGCTGGCGGTATCCACTACCTGGAAGCGGTCCGTTTGATGTAGGGCGGTGGATAGACTGGCGCAGAATTCTTCCGAATTGTCTGCAATGATTACACAGGTACGATTGTTCATAACTTCCTCTCCTGACATATGAGATAATTCCCCTTCTTTAGTGGTAGTCTGCCTACCGCGTTGCGACAAATATAATTTAACATATTCCTTGACTTTTTGCAAGGAAAAATCCAAATAATTTATCGACAAATATCGACATATTATTCATAAAAACAGAAAATTCCGAACTTTTCGACGAAATTCGACTTGTGGACAAATTTCTTTTCCGGTTGACGGGGAAGAAAAATATTTGTAGAATAAAAACATCCATCTCTCAGGAGGAAAAGTACTGTGATAAAAGATCTGCGTCATTTTCTGGATAATGCCCACAGTGTCTACCACGCAGTAAAAGCCGTGGCTGATCAGTTGCAGGAAGCGGGATATACCCGGTTGCAGGAGACCCAATCCTGGAATCTGGTTCCCGGCGGTAAGTACTATTTTGTCCGGGGCGGCAGCGCGGTGCTGGCCTTTCGTGTGCCGGAGGAAAAACCCCGGGGCTTTATGATCAGCGCCAGTCACGCTGACAGACCTTGCTTTAAGGTGAAGGAAAACGGTGTGCTGACAGGGGCGTATACCCGGTTGGCAACGGAAAAATACGGCGGAATGCTGATGGCCACCTGGCTGGATCGCCCTTTGTCTGTGGCGGGTCGGGTGATGGTGGAGACGGAAAACGGCATCGAAAGCCGGCTGGTGGATATCGACCGGGATTTGCTCCTGATCCCCAATGTGGCCATTCATATGAACCGGACTGCCAACGACGGATATAAGTGGAATCCTGCGGTGGATACCATTCCCTTGCTGGGAGATAAGGCAGACGCAGACAAGTTCTGGGCAGAGGTGGAGACCCTTGCCGGCGGCGAAATTCTGGGCCACGATCTGTACCTGTATTTGCGGGAGAAATCCAGCCTTTGGGGATTGAACAACAGTTTTCTGTCTGCTCAGGCGTTGGATGACCTGTCTTGCGTGTGGGCTTGCACCCGGGGATTTTTGAAAGCAGAGCCTTCCGGAGCAATTCCGGTACTGTGCGTGTTTGACAGTGAAGAGGTGGGGTCTTCCGCCTGCCAGGGCGCAGCAGCAGACTTACTGGAGAGTGCTGTCGTCCGGATCTGCAGTGCCTTGCATCTGGAAAAGAACTGCCAACTTTCCCGATCCTTCCTGGTATCGGCAGACAACGGCCACGCTCAGCACCCCAATCATCCGGAACTGTCCGATCCTGCCAATGCGCCGATTATGAATCAGGGCATCGTGCTGAAATTCAACGCCAATCAGCGCTATACTACCGACGGCCTGTCTGCGGCCATCTTCCGGAAAGTCTGTAAGGACGCGCAGGTGTCTCTGCAAACCTACTGTAACCGGGCGGATATCGCCGGCGGCTCTACTTTGGGCAATATCTCTCTGTCCCAGGTGGCAGTACCCAGTGTGGATATCGGCCTGCCCCAATTGGCTATGCATTCCTGCTATGAGACGGCAGGTTGCCAGGACATTGAAGACTTGGTGAAAGCCATGACTGCCTACTACGGAAAGGTTTTGGAGATCGACGAAACGGGTACGATCTCCGTAAAATAGGAGAATTTGTCAAAATAAACAAAAAATGCCACCCACTTCTGTGAAATATTACAGTTGGCGGGTGGCGTTTCTTGTGGTATTATTATAGCATCCCAACGCATGGCCTCTACTCCACAAAATAGCGGTCATGACGTAAAAAAAGGAGGAAAACATTCCGTCTGACTCACGGTGCGGCAGTGTGGAGACCTGTCGTAAAGCATCCGGAATTTTGACTTTCCGGAATGTAAGAGTGTACGCGAAAGGCTCGGTACACTTAGAGTCGAGAAACTATGGCAACTGTAACCCTGAAAAACGTAATGAAGATCTACCCCTACAGTGGCGACGATGAAAAGGCTGCCAAGAGAAGAGCCAGAAAGAACGAAGGCGTCGAAAAGAAGACCAACCTGCAGATCACCGATAAGGGTGTTGTAGCAGTGCAGCAGTTCAATCTGGAAATCGCGGACAAGGAATTCATCGTTCTGGTCGGTCCTT
>JAFXBH010000295.1 GCA_017521875.1 Oscillospiraceae bacterium | reverse complement strand
TTCCCAAAAAAGTGGGCAGCACTGTGATCACTGTCACCTATGTAGACCCGGAGACACACGAGCCCTGCACCCGTCAGTGCCGCATCACCGTAGAAAAAGAACCTGCCCCCTACACTTATGCGCAGTTGGAACAGCGCGCCAAGGAGGAGGCAAAGAAAATTGCCGATTATGCTATGGCTTACCCCACAGCCACCACGGATCTGGAGCGAATTGCCATTGCCGCTGCGCTGGTGAATGCCTATGTGGCCGATGGCGTCTACACCTCCAATGTGGCCGGCTACAACCAGCCTTTTGGCACTTTGGTGACTTTCTACAGTTCCTGCGCCGGCTCTACCCGGGCCATGGGTCTGGTTCTGGAATATATGGGTTTTGAATGGTACCACAAAGGTGAAAGCCAATGGACTCACCAATGGTGCATTGTTTATGATGTGGATGGCCAAACCGCCTTTGCCGATGGCAGTGTGCTGGGCATGGCAGGCTACGGCACCTGGGAAGGCAACGGCAGCAACTGGCGGATGCACAAAAACGGCAACCTGACATCGGTAAGCCCGGATGTGATCCGTATGGTACAAGCCCAAACCATTCTTCCTTAAACAAAAATCCCCCGACGAGTGATCGTCGGGGGATTTTTGATATAACTTTTTCCGATTTAGATCTCAGAGTCCTGCCGGTCTTTCTTTTGCATTTCTCTTGCCCGGTTTCTTCTCTTTCTGCGAATGGCAGACCGGATAATCATGAGAATGCTCAGGCTGATCACCGCCACCAGCGCCATATAGGGACTGGACACCACCAGGAACACAAACAGTTCCTTAAAGAAATTACCAACGCCGTTCAGACTCTTTTTAAAGCCTGCGCCAATGCGTTCCCACACAGTCTCCGGTTCTTCCACGGGAGTATACTCTGTAACTTCTGTAATGTTCAGGTGGATAGTGGCGTAATTTACCTGATTGTCAAACACCCGCAAAGCAGATGTCACCTGTTCCAATTCCGTCCGAACTTGTGTCAGGCGTTTTTCTACGGTCAGCAGATCATCCAGAGTCTCTGCTTTGGAAAGCAATTCCAGCAAGCGGGATTCCTCTGTCTGCAACGCCTTCATACGGCTTTCCGTTGCCACATAACTGAGGGTTACATCCTCCACCGTCTGCCGGGAGGAGACAATGTTGGAAATTTCTCCCACTCTGTCCACGAAGGAATCCACATCTTTTGCAGGAATCCGGGCAGTAATGGTGGCATTGCGATACCGTCTGCCGCTATAGGCGCTGCCATTTTGGATATTGGAACTTTCCACATAACCGCTTAGTTCTGCAATTCGGCCATCAATCTGTTGCAGCACCGTGTCTAAATTCTCCGTCTCCACATTCATATTGACGGTTTGGATCAGTTTGCGGTTTTCAGGCAGGCTGGAGGAAATTTCTGAATCCACGGTTGCTTCGTCTTTCACCACATAGTCGCCCGGGGCTTGCATACTGTCGTTGGATGTACCGTAACTGCCGTTGATAGGACCCATTTCGTTACCAACCGCTTGCTTTGCACTGCAGCCGGCAAAACTGAGCAAGAGCAACACACTCATCATGACTGCTAACAATTTTCGAACTTTCATACATTTTCCTCCTTTACATTTTTTCGGTTTTCAAAAGGGTTTTCAACCCGTTTGAATCAAGGGAACTTATTGGTATTTTATATTCGTGCCTATAAATCCAACATTCTTAAAATCTGCAGGATTGGTCCGTATAATGTAATCAATATAGGAATCAATCAGATTTGCCGTAAACAAATATCCTATGGGATTCATATGCCCATGCAAAAAATATGTTTCTCTGAATGCATCATCATACACAGGACCGTACGCAAAGAGATTGATGACATACGCATTTTCAAAATGTTCAGCAAGGGTATACAACGCGTTTATCATATCCTCTATTTTGGTCTTATCTTCTATAAGGTCATCATTGGGAAATGTAACGAAAAAGAATTTTGCATCCGGACTGATTTCTTGATATCTTCTTACGATTTCAGCATAGTAACTAATAAACGGCCTTTCTCCGGGAAACGCCTTTGCTGTAATATCTTCTGCATTTCCTATTTTCATATCTTGGTAATGGATATCATTGACACCTAATGCAATCACATAGGCTTGACACGCCTTGTCCTTATCCCAAAAACCTTTTTCTTCTGCAAATCTTTCCACATAGTCCTTAGCGGTCATGCCGCCCTCGGAAAAATTATATAAAGTCAAGCCGTTTCTTCTTGCCAGAAATTGTCCCCAGGAGTACTGGTACATATCATACCAACCATGATTCCCGTCTTTATCCAACGTTTCAAATTCACCGGAGGAAAGGCTGTCGCCAATCACTGCCATGGTTCTAAATATGGCCGTATTGCTATAGCCTCCCACCAAATTTTCTAGCGGTTTTTCATTTGTCATCTCATTCCCCTATTATATTCCAAATCTTTGGGTATCAACCTTCTGTTACGATGCAATTATTTCTGTAATCGTAGCGCAGGAAGGTAAAACCGGTGGTGATCTTAGTCCAGCGGTCGTGCTCTCCGTCGCAGTGGGGGTAATTGTCCACATAGTCATACTGGGGGAAGCCCAAGGCGATCTGCTCACATTCAATGCTGCATTTGACCTCGGAGAACTTTTCGTCTCCGGCAGAAGGGGTTTCCACCTTCGCAGACAACAGTTTATTGGATTCCAAATCAAAAAATTCCACTGTGCCGGTTTTGGCTTCAATTTGAACGGCAATTTTCTCATTGGTGAATACGATCTCGGTGAGAGATTCGTATCCGCAGGCCAAAGCAATTACTTCTCCTGCAGGGAATTTTGCGCTGTCAAAAATCACTTTATCCATCATAATGTTCCAGTCTCCTTTACTTTTTTGGAATATTATACCACAGAAAATGGGGAATTACAAGCAAAACGGTACAGCATCACCAGGCCGGCACTAAGCAAAGCACCGCCCACAATATCGCTAAACCAATGCACGCCGGAGATCAGTCTGCCTGCCACCATAAATACCACAAAGGCCGCAATGCAGAAAGTGACCCATTTTCTCCATACAGGATTTTGGATGCGGCGGCGCAACTGCATTACCGCGGTAGGCATTACGGTCAACACCAGCATGGTGGTGGACGACGGGTAGGACACTTCCAGGTATCCGTTGATATACACCGGTCGGTAATTGATCACCACCTGCTCAAACAGCAGGTAAAATGCCAGCACCAGGAGGTAGAATCCTCCCAGAATCAGAATGCTGGGGTCTACTTTCCGGATTTGTTTTCTCTTAATCCACTGGGCAAGGCCCAAAATTGCAAAGCCCATAGCAAACGCCACCGGCACCAAACCCAGCCAGTCAGTAATATGATATAAGACCATATGCACCCCGGTTAGGCGATGGAAAAATCCATTCACCGCGGCAAATCCAACGGAGGAATCTCCCGGCCCTATGGCTCTCACATCCACAAAGGAAAGCAGCGCTGTCCAAATTGCAAATGCCGCCAGCAAACCTACGGCGCTCCAAAGGGTTCCTGTATTTTTTTGTTTCATAATCTCTAACCTGCCTTTTCTGTATTGGACTTTCGTCCGAATTCAGTTTACAAGCAGGTCAGGTTGGACGCAAGAAACGGTCCGTAGCGCAGATGACACTTACAGTGTCATTGCCATTTGATCAACATCAGCGCCTTGATCACCAGCAGAATCAGCAAAAATGTAGCCGCATACGGTTGCAAACTGACGGTAAACAGAACTACGCCTGCGGTGTTCAACAGCAAGGACAGTTTTCGTTTGCTGCCGATCCAGATTCTCTGCCCGCAGTTCTGCAGGGCAAGGGTCAAGATACCCGTCAGGATCATACCGATCACCACGGTATAGTAAGCAATTTTCAGATAGTTTGCCATCTCCGCAAGCGCCAGCAAAGAACTCCCCTCCACTGCCCCATCGGCCCTATGTCCGAAAAAAGGCAGGAAAAACAACATTGCAATGCTGATATCCAATAGGCCAAAGGTCAAGTCCCGGACGCGGTTTTCCTTTTGCCTTCCATCCTCTTCCGCAATGGCCAGCAGTTCCTCCCCGGACAGCAGTTGGTCTACAGTGATGCCAAAGAATCTGGCAATGGCTTTCAAAGAGTCAATATTGGGGTATCCTCTGCCGGATTCCCATTTGGATACGGCCGTCCGGGAGACATACAACTGCTCTGCCAGTTCTCCCTGGGTAATCCCTTTCTGCTTCCGCAATTCCTGTAACTTTTCATTCAGTTCCATGGTCAGTTCTCCCCGGCTGTGTCGCCCCAAATTTCCCTAATGGGAACCGGTTCCCGGGGTGGGGTCTCCCATGTATTTAAGTCTTTTTCCATCCAGACTGTACCGTACCACTGGCCGAATTTATAGCCGCAGCCCGGCATGGATGCCGTATGACGGTAGCCAACTGCCCGGTGGAAGGCCACAGATGCTTCATTGGCGGTGGTGATAATGGCGTAGACTTTCCGGTAGCCTTGCTTTTGCAGAAGTTCTTCCAGCGCCCCATAAAGTCTTTTGCCGACGCCTTTGCCACAGGCCTCCGGGCAGAGATAGATGGATGCTTCTGCGCTCCACTGGTAGGCCGCCCGTTCAAAGGGTCTGCTGCCATAGGCATAGCCCAGTACAACACCGTTCTCCTCCCAGACCAACCAGGGGAACTGGGCGGTAATCCCCAAAAACCGCTGGATAAACACCTGCAGCGTAGGCACTTCGTACTCAAAACTGATGGCAGTATTTTTCACATAAGGCCCGTAAATTTCCAAAATTCGGGGCAAGTCCTGCACCGTTGCCGGCCGAATGGACATAGTATCACTTCCTTTATATTCTTGCTATTATTGTACGACAGATATGGATTGCCGTCAACAAATATGTATGAAACGCAAAAAACCGCCCGGGGATTCCGGGCGGCAAAGGGTTGGAGCATTATTCTTGTTTTATGTACTGAATGTATTCGCAGGTGGAGTGTTCCCGGGTGCGGTTGCTCATAGTCTCGTAGGCAATGTCCCGGAGTTCCTTGGCTGCCTCAATTCCGCTTATATCCTGTCTGGGATAAAAGGGGCCGTCAGCATAGGTGACGATCTGCGGCCGCTTGCCAAATCTTCTCTTCTGATAGCAATTGGTCAGCACAAACATAGGTTTCTTCTGCTTGGAAAGGTACACAAACGGCTGATAATCAAAAGGCCGAACACCTGTATAATAGGGCCAGACATGGGCCTCCGGGTAGACGATCACCGCCTTGCCTTCCGCCATTCTGGTTTCCACAC
>JAFXBH010000294.1 GCA_017521875.1 Oscillospiraceae bacterium | reverse complement strand
CCTGTGTCCAAAGGAGCCGGCGAGACAAACAAATCGAACCTGTCGGCGTACATAGGTACGGTAAGGTTCGATTTGTGCAGTAAGTCAAAACACCTTGCGTAAGCAAGCCTTTGTTGTATACGATAGATTTCCGCGCTTGTAATTGTCCGTTACCGAGCATTATAGCGGAAGAAAATACTTGCTTCGTGTGCGTAACGAATTGCCACAGGTGCATACCTGTGTTTTGACAATCGGCGGCTTTTTTGACACTCTGAGCCCGGTCAAAAGACCGGGCTAAACATTGCGTTTCTTTCGGTATTTCTCCCGGGTAGCCATACCGCCCCGGATATGCCTTTGCGCCTTGTTGATGTCTAAAATTTGCCGTACTTGTTTATACAGTAGACGGTTGTAATGTGGGAGTCGCTGCGAAAGATCTTTATGTACCGTGGATTTGGAAATTCCAAATTGATGTGCGGCAGTCCGGACGGTAGCGCCGGTTTCTATTATGTACACAGCCAGATCGCAGGCTCTGCGCCGGATCTCGTCTTCCATAAAAATTCTCCTCCCTGCTGTGTTGCTGCCGTCAAAAACTTATGATTCAAAAAAGAAGAATATGCCTCCTTGACAGAATGTGACGGAATCAGTAAAATATAAGAAAGATCCTAAAAAGGAGAAAATTATGTTTGAACTAAACAAAAAGAATGTTCGCCGCATTTTGCTTGTGGCGTTAAGTTGCATTTTCTTCTACTGGCTGCTCCACGAGACAGAGCGGGTGTCTGCTGTGTTTTCTGTGGTGAAGAAAATTGCGGCGCCCTTTATCGCCGGCGCAACGGTTGCATTTATTTTGAATGTGCCTATGCGGGCATTCGAAAATCTGCTCAAAGGTATTAAAAATAGCGCTGCCCGTCGATTGATCGCCATTGTTCTGACATTGATCGCCTTGCTGCTTGTGCTGGCGTTGGTGTTCTGGCTGCTGATCCCGGAACTGGCAGAGACCATCCGTTCTCTGATCCCCACATTGGAGACTTTCTTCAAAGATGCCCTTCAAAAGGTAGTTGACTTTGTTCAGGATAATCCCCAGTTGCAAGAATGGGTAGGTTCGAATTTAGACCTGCAAAACCTGAATATCGGCACTTTGGTGCAGAGATTCCTTTCCTTAGTTGGCAGTAGCCTTGAGAAGATCATTACCGGCACCTTTACCACTATCAGTATCGTTACCGGCGTACTGGTGGACATTGTGATCGCCGTGGTGTTTGCCATTTATTGCTTGTTCCAAAAGGAAAATCTTGCCCGCCAGGGAAGAAAACTTGCCTACGCATTTTTGTCAGAGAAGAAAGCGGACGGAATTATCCGGATTTTGCGGCTGACCAACTCTACCTTTACCAATTTCCTTTCCGGTCAGTGTATCGAGGTATGCATCCTGGGTTCGCTGTTTGCTGTGTCCATGGCAATTCTCCGGATGCCCTATATTCCGCTGATCAGTGTGATGATCGCTGTGACAGCCTTTATCCCCATTGTGGGCGCATGGGTTGGTTGTGTGTTTGGT
>JAFXBH010000293.1 GCA_017521875.1 Oscillospiraceae bacterium | reverse complement strand
TACTTGGATTCGATGGGGATCAGCCGCCATAGCGGACATGGGGAGCAGGCATACAATCAGGCACAGAGCCATAATCAAGCCAAAGATTTTTTTCTTCATTCTTGTTTTCTCCTTTTATTTTTGAGTTTTATTCGTTCTTCACGGAGGGGAAGTACCCGTCCTATAGAATACGATTAAATAATACCCTTTTTGCGCAGAATGTAAAGAGCAGCGAATACGCCACCGCCAAGGACGACCAAACCGCCGACAACAATCAAAATGATAGCCAAGACATTGCCGGACTCTTCTTCACCATCACCGCCAACATTTTCAGTGGGCTGGGTTGCGTCATTGTTGGGAGTGGTGGAGGGCTGAGTTACGTCATTGGTGGGGGTGGTAGCCTCAACAGTGGGCTCAGTGGTGGGCTCAGTAGTAGGAGCAGTGGTAGGCTCAGTAGTAGGCTCAGTAGTAGGCTCAGTAGTGGGCTCCGTAGTGGGCTCAGTCTCGGGAGGCAGACCGGGGCTTAATTTAAAATATGTATAGGAAGCGTTTCGTTTGGGGTTGTAGGTTTTGGCGTTTGTAGGCTTTGTTCCACCAACGGCGGTGTACTCATCACCATCAAAGGTAGGAGCCTTGGCGAAAATCAGGCTATTAGGAGCAATGACTTCTACAGTGCTTTCATCGTCAATAATAATATTAACGCAAGCAATGGCACCCTGATTGTTGCTGGGCTCGGCCTTTTGGATCAAAAGTTCGGATTTTCTGATCTCTACTTTTCTGTCGTTTTCCCTATACAGATTACGACGGAAAGAAACACCATCACCTTCAATGAGCTGGCTGAAGTAAATGGCAGAGCCGCCGAGGGTATTAAAGTTGCCTTTCACGTTTTCAATCAACAAACTGCCTGTGTTTACCAGACTGATAGCATGGTGGTCATACGCGAAATCATAAACCTGCTCAAAGTTAACGGTGGTATTTTTAATGGCAATATTGCCGCTGTTACTATTAAAAAAGGCACCGGTACTTTCGGCGGTGATTTTGAAGAAAATGGATCCTTCGCCGGTCAGAAGAAAATCGCCTTTGGATTCATTATAGATACAAGCGGTAGTGGCGGTAGTAATGCTGTTTTCGCCTATAACATTCAAAGTTACGGAGTAATCGCCTGGGAGGAACTTAATAGTATGGTTATGCCAGTCGCTGACCACAGTGTCGATGGACTTGAAGTTTTTCATAGTAACATCCAAATGATCACCGGCAGCGTTTACTTCGAATTTTACAAAGTGATCTTCGGGAGCCTCGGTATTAGTCCATTCTGCGATGATGCCCTTGTCATTGGAAGTGATGTACTTTACATCATTGGGTATCAGGCTCCACTCAAGATGAAAAGCCAAGTAGTTTTTCTCAGCATCCTGAACCTGATTGATTTGAACTTGAATGGGGTCAACTGCCAAAGCAGTCATAGGCAACAAACCAACGATCATTACCAGCGTCAAGAGTAAAATTGCAATTTTATTTCTCATATTAACTCTCTTCCTTTCATCTTTTAAAAGAATTTTTGGCAAATTTCTGTTGTTGAATTCTATAAAATTGTCACTGACGGAAAGTTCCCAAAATTCATTAACAGTCTAGCATAAATTCGTTAAATTTTCAAGCAAATATTAAAAGATTTTACCAAAATCAAACTAGAAAAAAAAGAACTGTGAATGTTGCCAAAAACTGTCTTGTATTTTTGTGCAGGTGTGATATAATGGAAAAGTCCGAAAGGATAGAGGAGGTATAAAAATGAAGAAAACGCTGAATGTTTTTGGCATTATTTTCGCATGGTTCCTGAGCATTGCTTTGGTAGTGATGCTAATCGTGACTCCTATCGTATTTTCCGCATTATCCCTGGTTACCCCCAAGACGATTACAGACGTGATCACAAATAGCCTGTCCTCCGGTCTGAGTGAGATGCTGGGCTTGCCCAGTGCAGAATCTGTGCAGATAACGACTCTGTCTGAAACCGCTGCCGATACCAATGACGCAACCTCTGCACTGGAAGGCATCTTTGGAGACAAGGTAACTGCAGAACAGATGGAAACCATTATGGCTTCCCAGGCTGCCAAGGAATTTATCGAGGCGTATACCGGTGACCTGACCGGCGTTCTCACTGGCAGTCAGCAGACTTCTCAATTCAATGCAGAGAAGATCAAGGAAATCGTCAATAACAATATGGACGAAGTCATTAATATTTTGAAGACAGTTGCGCCGGAACTGGCAGATAAGGATGCAGAGGAACTGAAATCCAAGATCCTGGAAGCAGTAGATCAGAATGCCGACAAGTTGGTGGAGGCACTGCCCAAGGCAGAGGAACTCCGTGAGCAGATTGTGGCAGAGAATCCTGCACTGAAAACCGCGTTGGATATCCTTGCCAAGAAGAAGGCTATAAAACTGGGTTTCATTGGCGTTATCGTGCTGATTTCCGCATTGATTTTTGTATGCCGTATTCCTGGTCTGCGGGGTTTCCGCTGGCTGGCAACAAATCTGTTTATCGGTACCGGTTTTACGGCAACAATCGCTTTTGTGCCGGGGGCAATGGGCTCTGTGCTGGGCAATCTGGTTCAGTTTGCACCGGCTATGTCTGTAATAGAGTCCCTGATGTCTGCCTTCAGCAAGGCGATGTTCCTCAGAGCCGGCGTGATGCTGATCTCCGGTGGCCTGTGTCTGACTGCCTATATCCTGCTGAGAAATTGCAGAAAAAAGAAGATGCTCGCTGCTGTTGAAGTAGCGGAAGAAACAGTAGAAGAAGTAGTAGAAGACCGGGAAACCGTTGAAAACGCCTGATATTCTGCCTTGACGGACAGTACATAAAAATTCGAAACCCGGCGCAGCAATGCGCCGGGTTTTAGTGCGTTTTTGCCTGAAAAGATGCAGGCAGGGAATCGGTAAAATTGTGCGGAAAATACTTGCAACTTTTGCTATTTAGTGATATTATATACTAAATGACTGCGGCCTTTCCGCAATCTAGAGGTCCGTCAGGACCAGATTATACAAGGAGGAACACCATGACTTCCAGTGAAAAGAAGCAACTGCAAATCACTGCCTGCAAAGTTCGTATGGGCGTAATCGAGTCCACCTACGGTGCAAAAGCAGGCCACCCCGGCGGCAGCCTGTCCGCTGCTGAGGTTTACACCTATCTGTACTTCAAGGAAATGAACATCGACCCCAAGAATCCCAAGTGGGAAGACCGGGACCGTTTTGTGCTGAGTAAGGGCCACACCACCCCCGGCCTGTACTCCGTGCTGGCTAACCGGGGTTATTTCCCCGTGGAAGACCTGCCCACTTTCCGTCACATTGACTCCTACCTGCAGGGCCACCCCAATATGAATACTGTTCCCGGCGTTGATATGTCCACCGGCTCTCTGGGCCAGGGCGTTTCTGTCGCTACCGGTATGGCACTGGCTGCTAAGCACACCGGCAAGAGCAATCGCGTGTACGCTCTGCTGGGTGACGGCGAGATTCAGGAAGGTCAGGTTTGGGAGGCTTGTATGGCCGCTGCCCACTTCAAGCTGGACAACCT
>JAFXBH010000292.1 GCA_017521875.1 Oscillospiraceae bacterium | reverse complement strand
CCTATTTCAAATTTACTGTTTGATGTGTAGATGGTTACGATTTGTAATTTTTATATTGTAGCATATGACATAATGTAAAATTCTATTGTTGTAAAGTGCTAATTATATAAAAAGGTTTTTAGGATATTGCACAAAATTATAATTTCTCACAAAATAAACTTGCAATGTATATTTCTAAATGTTATGATACTATAAAACGACCATACATATTTGTTCCCGTGCAGAGGGAGAGACTGTGTGATCACCAATATTGGCTTGCAATAAATGTGTTTTAACAGGTAAAAAACTGTTTTATTGTAAAGTAAAAGGAAGTGAGAGCCCAAAAATAAATAATCGCGTTCCCTAATATTTTGAAAAGGAGAGTATCAAATGAAAAAAAGAATTTTAAGTTTGGTTATGGCAATTCTGATGATCGTCAGTTTGTTGCCCGTAACCGCGCTGGCCGCTGATGCAGACGCTGCAGTTTGGTCCTGCATTAGAATTCATCAGAATGGTCTTGATGTGGTTCTTTACGGCACCAATGCCGGACGGACCGAATATGCTAAGACCGTGGACGGCAAGATTACTACCGAAGGCGCCTCTGCAGATGATTATAACATCAAGGTGTCTATGGAAAACAGTGTCCTGAAGATCATCTTTAAGGATTTAAATCTTGTTTGTGACAGCACAAACGATCATGCCATCACTATTGGCTATGTTACCCAGGACGCTACTAATGCTGCCACTACCAACTACTCCACTGAAATCACTTTGGTTGGTGAGAACAAGATTTTCGGAAACGTTGGCAACCGGTTCATGATCAACGCCAGCAATGGCACCACCTTTACCGGTGATGGTTCCTTCTACATGGAAGGCAGCAACATAAACGTTATCCACAACTACGGCGGCGACCTGACCATTAAGGATACCACCGTTACTCTGCGTCAGACCGGTGCATGGAGACATCACGTTCTGCAGATGGTCAATGGTGACCTGATCATTGACAACGCCAATGTTAACCTCATCGACGAGTGCGGTGCTTCCGCTATCTACTTTGGCGATTTCGATGCATTGGATTCCTCCACTGAAAGAGGTATCTACATTCAGAACGGCTCCAATGTTAACATTGAGAACCAGTACAAGTCCGGCGTTGGTTGCTACCATCAGCCTGTTGTTAACTGCAACGGTCCCTTTGTGATCGACAGCAGTAATGTAACCATCAGCAATGGTTGCTTATGTAAGTTCTCCAACAAGGCTCCTGAAATCGAGGGCGATGTAATCGCTATGTACAAGAGCCAGGCTAGTCAGGAATTTGTTCCCTTTGATGTAGAGCCTGGTACTGTGTTTGAAGGCACCGGTTGTGCCAATGGCCATGACTACGCCTTCTTGAAGGTTGTTGTTCGTGTGCCCTGCACAGAGGAAGACCATATCGCTCTGTTGGAAACCGATGACGGCGACTGCAGCACCCCCATTGTTTGCCCCAACTGCCTCGAGAACGTTCTCGATGCCATTGAGCACTCATATACTGACGACAATGATGCCACCTGTAACAACGAAGACTGTAACGTCACCAGAAAGACTAAGCCGAATGCAGTTGCATTCCGTATCCATGGTGAAGACCTGTATGCATGGCCCAGCGATGGTGGCGCAGCAACCTACTTTAAGGTTGTTGACGGCCTGTTTGCCCAGCAGGGTGATGAATCTGATTACAACATGAAGGTCTCCTATGCGGATGGCGTGATGGATGTTGTATTTAATAACTTGGTTTATTCCCGTAGTAATAATACCAGCTTGTTTAACTTTGCTTATTACTCCGATACTGGCAAATATAACTATGCAGTTCGTATCACACTGCAAGGCGAAAATGTGATCACCGGTTCCGGTGGCGCTCGCCTTGAGTGCACTCCCACCGGCGGTTTGACCATTACCGGCCCCGGCTCCCTGTACATCTGCACCACCGATCAGGTTGGTGTTGTGCTTATGAGGGAAGGCGACCTGACCATCAAGGACACCACCGTTACTATCGAAATGAAGAACGGCAGTTACGCTGGCATTCTGATGGAAAAGGGTAGTCTTACTGTTGATAATTCTACCTTGACCGTAAATGCCACTAACGGTTCCGGTGTAGCCTATGGCGCATACAATGGCATCGGCACGGAAGAACAGGGCTGCTACATTCAGAACGGCTCCAATGTTGTGATGAATTCAAAATGCTATCACCGCGGTCTGATCCACACTGCCGGTCCTATCGTATTCGATAGCAGTAATGTGGAACTGAATAACACCTACAGCTGTATGGCGCTTAATAAGGCTCCTGAACTCAAGGGCGACGTTATCGCTAAGTATAGAAACTCCATAAATGGCCCTTATTATCTCTTCAATGTAGAAGCCGGCACTCCTTTCGAGGATTCCTGCTACAACGGTGCTGGCTATGCTTGCTTGAAGGTTACTGTTAAGTTGCCTTGTACAGACGCAGAGCATGCTGCTCTGCTGGAAACCGATGACGGCGACTGCACCACTGCAATTACTTGTCCTAATTGCGGCGAGACACTTCTCGATGCCGTTGAACACACATGGACCGACAAGGATGATGAAACCTGTAACAACGAAGGCTGTACTGTAACAAGAGTTACTTACCCTGACTGGGTTTGCGTCAGACTGATTCAGTCCGGCGTTGACATCTATGCTATTGGAAACACCACAGGACGAATTGATTATGTCAAGACCGTGAACGGCAAGTTCACTACAGAAGGCGCTTCCGAAAGTGATTACAACCTGAAGTTTGCCTATGCAAACGGCGTGCTGAAGGTCACTATGAAGAATATGGTTGTTGTTGGTGATGCTACAAACGATCATATCATCAATATTGGTTATGCCGGCGGAACTTATGCTGATGGTACCACCAACTACAATTACGCAATCGAGATCGAATTGATCGGCGAGAACAAGATCATCAACACTGTTGGTAACCGCTTCTTCATCACCGGCGGTGAAAAGGGTACCACCTTCTACGGCAGCGGTTCCTTCTACATGGAGGGCAGCAATACAGAAGTTATCACCAACCTGCGCGGTGACATCACCATTAAGGATGGCGCTACTGTAACGCTGAAGCAGACCAGCACATGGTTTGGTTACTGCTTGCAGATGCAGGCCGGCAACCTGACCATTGACAACGCTACTGTTAACTTTATCAATCAGGCTTGCGCCAGCGCTGTTCACTTTGGTACATATAAGGTAATAGATACCTCTACCGATAGAAGCGTTACTATCAAGAATGGTGCCAATGTACTTCTGGAGAGCAACAAGGACTCTACCGGTTATTGTAACCACATGGCAGTTGTTGACTGCTACGGTCCCTTCGTAATCGACAGCAGTAATGTAACCATTAACAACTACGGTCTTTGCAGATTCTCTAATGTTGCTCCCGAAATCAAGGGCGCTGCAGCAAAGTATAAGACCCAGCCTGACAATGATTATGTTCCCTTCGATGTAGCCGCTGGCACCGTATTTGAAGATCCCGCTCCTGTTACCAGTTGCTATTTCGATGAAGACTACCGCTTCCTGGTAGTTACCGTTTGTGCTACTGACCACAATTCCTTGGCAGATGACGGCAACTGCACCACCGCAGTGGTATGTCCCGACTGTGGTAAGATCGTTGTTGCTGCGCAGACTGCTCACATAGCAGAAACCGACGACGGCGACTGCACTACCGCTGTTAAGTGTAAGAATTGTGATGTGATCGTAGTTGCCGCTAAGAGCGCTCACACCTTCACCAACAGTTCCGATACTACCTGTGACAACGAAGGTTGTACCCATACAAGAACTGTTGCTGTTAATGCTGTTGCAACCCTGAACGGTGTAGGTTATGCAACCCTGAAGGACGCATACGATGCAGCCGAAGCAGGCGACACCATCGTACTGACCAAGCAGTTCAACGGTGTTGGCTTCGATATCGAGAAGGCAATCACCATCGACCTGAATGGTAACAGATACTACGTAACCGCTCCTGCTGATGGCACTACTGCATTCCGTGTATTCGCAGCAACCACCATTAAGAACGGTAGAATTTACATTCACGCAAACGCACAGTCTCAGATCGACACCATGATCGAGACCTATGCAAACCTGACCGTTACCGATGTACAACTCCGCGGTGAGACTCTGAATGCCAACGCAGAAACCGTACGGAATGTTTACATTCGTTCCGGTACTGTTCTGATCAACGGCTCTACTCTGCTGAACCACTCTGTCAGAACCCAGTATGCAGTGAGCGTAGTTCAGGATACCACCAAGACTATGCCTAGAGTAACTATCGACTCCGGCGTAACTGTTTACGGCGCAGTGGAAATGAACAGAGGTTCTCTGACCATCAAGTGTACAATCACCCGTGATCTGGTATACACCAGAGGTGGTGTATATCTGGAAGGCAGCGGCTCTATTCCTGCTCCCAAGAACTACCACTTCCTGAATGGCACTCTGACATTCCTGAAGCCCTTCCGCATTGGGGAAACCTACTATGACAGTTGGGCAGCAGCCTATGCAGCAGCCCAGGCAGGGGACACCATCGTGGTAACCAAGGAATACACCGGCGCAGGTTGGTATATTGACAAGGCTATCACCATCGACCTGAATGGCAAGGTTGTTACTGTGAATGCACCTGCAAATGGCTCCAGCGCAGTTTATGTAGCACCCGGCGCTGGCAAAGTGGAAATCCGCAACGGTAGAATTCAGATCCACGGCAACCAGACCGCAAAGTTCGATGTAACGGTCGAGAACTATGCCGATCTGACTCTGACTGGCTTGGTAGTCAAGGGCGACGGCCTGCACAAGAATGCAACGACCACCGGTTATTCCTACGCACTGTTGGTGAAGTCCGGCACTGTGAACTTGGTAAGTAATGATACCTATGGTGAAACCAGACTGAGCCCCAGCACGAAGGGAGCCAATGCCTTCGCATTTGGCATGGCAACAGAAGAAGGCTACGCTGCACCTAACGTAACCATGACCGCAAAGGTAAAACTGTACGGTAATGTGGAAATCCACGGCGGCAGCCTGCTGTGCAAGACCAACATTTACAAGCCCACCACCTACACTGCCGGTACTGTAACCGTAGCAGAAGGCGGCAGCATGCGTCCTGCAGCGAAGTACAAGTTTGAAAACGGTGTGATGGTAAAGATCAAGGGCGCCACCATTGGCGACGAGATCTATGCAACCTTGGACGATGCATATGCAGCAGCCCAGGCAGGCGACACAATCGTACTGCACATGAACTTCACCAGTTCTGGTATGTACATTGATAAGAACCTGACCATCGACTTCAACGGTCATTACTACATTGCAAGAACCGTAGGTTCCAGTTACAGTGCAATCCGTATTGCCAAGGGTGCAGAGGTAACTCTGAAGAACTCCGGTGAAATGAGCAGAATTATGATCATTGCTGACAAGGCAACCGGTTTCGAAGCCCTGATTAAGAACAACGGTACCCTGCATGTTGAGAATCTGGACCTGAGAGCCACCAGTGCCGATAAGAACATTGGCGGAACCGATGTATCTTACGTCATTTACAACACCGGCACATTGACCACTAACAATGTTGTGATCAACAAGAACAACGACGGCGGTGAATTTGCTTACGGCATCTACGAGGCCTAATTCTCAAAACAAGATTTCGGCTAAACCGAAACATAAATCCCCAGCATAATCTAAACGCGATTGCGGCGCACCATCCGGTGCGCCGCAATTTTTATTATGTAGGGGCGATTAGTAATCGCCCGCAAGGCAATACCCCTTTACTTGCTATACTTCAATGAAATGGAGTGGTGTGTCCGCCATTAAAAAACATTTGTCCTTGCTATTTCCAAATTGTGGTGTTATTATAATCAAAAAACCTTTCAAAGGAAGGAAGAATACTATGAAAAAACTGTTCCCTTGGATTTTAGGGGTAGCATTGTTGCTGATTTGCGTTTGCGTGCTTCCCACAGAAGCCGATGCTGCTACCAGCGGATACTATACATATACAGTATCTAACGGCAAGGCAACAGTTATAGGTTGCAGTACATCCATCAGTGGAGATATTTCAATTCCCTCCACACTGGGCGGCTACCCGGTTACCAGCATTGGTTATTCTGCGTTCCTTTCCTGCACCAGCCTGACCAGCATTACCATCCCGGATAGTGTCACCAGCATTGACTATTCTGCGTTCGAGTACTGCACCAACTTGACCAGCGTTACCATCTCGGATAGTGTCACCAGCATTGGAGGCCGTGCGTTCTATGATTGCTCCAAACTGACCAGTGTTACCATCCCAGATAGCGTAATCAGTATTGGTAGTGGTGCGTTCGGTAACTGCACCAGCCTAACCAGTATCACCATCCCGGATAGTGTTACCAGCATTGGCAATAGCGCATTCGCTGGTTGCAAAAAACTGAAAAGCATTACCATCCCCAATGGTGTAACAAGCATTGGTGATTCTGCGTTCTTCAATTGCGACAGCCTGACCAGTGTTACTCTCGGTAATGGTGTAACAAGCATTGGTGATTCTGCGTTCCAAGGCTGTGAAAAACTCACGGCTATTTTGGTGGATAAAAATAACACTGTCTACTGCAACGATAGTAAGGGTGTATTGTTTAACAAGGATAAAACCGACTTGATCTTTGCCCCCGGCGGAATTAGTGGGCATTATACTATCCCAGATAGCGTTACCATCATTAGATCTTCTGCGTTTGCATGGTGCTACAACTTAACCAGCGTTACCATCCCGGATAGCGTAACTAGAATTGGCTCTTCTGCGTTCTATTTCTGCACCAGTTTGCAGTATAACACCTATTCCAATGGTAAGTATTTGGGAAATGAATTTAATCCTTATCTAGTGTTGGCAGGTACCACTTCTGATTCTATAACCTCTATCAATATTCATAGTAAGACAAAAATAATTGACGCTCGTGCGTTCTATTTCCATACCAGCCTGACCAGCATCAACATCCCCGACAGCGTAACCAGCATTGGAGATAGTGCGTTCTATCACTGCGAAAGCCTGACCAAGGTTATTTACTGCGGCACGCAGGAGCGGTGGAATGCAGTTAGCGTCGGTTATGATAACGAAAAATTGATCAATGCAACAGTGCAGTTCCACGATTACCAAAACGGCGTTTGCACATTCTGTGATTTTGTAAATCCGGAAAAGGATTGGCAATATACTGTCTCCGATGGAAAGGCAACTGTTACCGGCTACACTGGCACTCAGACAGATTTAACCATCCCGTCTACATTGGGTGGATACCCGGTCACCAGCATTGGTAACGGCGTGTTTGTGGATTGTGACAGCCTGACCAGCATCACTATCCCGGATAGTGTCACAAGTATTGGTAATCATACTTTCTCTGGCTGCACCAGCCTGACCAGCGTTACCATCCCGAATAGCGTAACCGATATTGGCAGTTTCGTGTTCTCTCAGTGTTATAGCCTGACCAACATTATAATCCCGGATAGCGTTACCAGCATTGGTGATGGTACGTTCTCTGAGTGCACCAGCCTGAACAGTATTAATATCCCGAATAGCATAACCAGTATTGGTGATAAAACGTTCTCTCATTGCTACAAACTGACCAGCGTTACCATCCCGAATAGCGTTACCAGCATTGGAAGTGATGCGTTTTATTTCTGCACCAGCCTGACCAACATTACCATCCCGGATAGCGTAACCAGTATTGGTATGGGTGCTTTCCATTATTCCAGCCTGACCAGCATCATCATCCCGGATAGTATCACCAGCATTAGCGGTTGGGCATTCTATGACTGCCATAACCTGACAAATATCACCATTCCGGGTAGCATCACCAGCATTGGCGATTCTGCGTTCTATGTCTGCACCAGCCTGACCAAGGTTATTTACTGTGGTACGCAGGAACAGTGGAATGCAATCAGCGTCGGTGATGGCAACAACTCGTTGACCGATGCAACCTTGCAGTTCCACGATTACCAAAACGGCGTTTGCACTATTTGCAGCGCTAGTGATGTGGCGTTGGAGGATTGGGAATACACAATTTCCAACGGCGAAGTAGCGATTACCGGCTATACTGGCAGTAATACAGTCCTGACCATACCCAGCACCATCGAAAATCTGCCGGTAACCAGTATTGGAACTTCTGCGTTCTATAACTGTACCAACCTGACCAGTGTTACTATCCCTGATGGCGTTATAAGCATTGGCAATTATGCATTTAGAGATTGCACCGGTCTAACCAACGTTAGCATACCGGACAGCGTAACCAGCATTGGCAAATATGCATTCTGTTCCTGTACCAGCCTAACCAGCATCACCATCCCGAATGGTGTTTCCGACATTGGTACATATGCGTTCTATAACTGCGCCAATCTGACCAGTGTAACCATCCCGGCTAGCGTAACCAGCATTGGTGATTCCTCGTTCTCTAACTGTACCAACCTGACGGCTATTTTTGTGGACGATAATAACACTGTCTACTGCAACGATAGTAAGGGTGTGTTGTTTAACAAAGATAAAACCGCCTTAATTAGTGCTCCCGGAGCAATCAGTGGACACTATACCATCCCGGCTAGCGTAACCAGTATTAGTAATTATGCGTTCCAAGGTTGTAGTAGTTTGACAGATATTACCATTTCCAGCAATGTTACAACCATTGGCAATGGTGCGCTGTCTTACTGCAGCGGCTTGACCAGTATCACAATTCCGAACAGCGTTACTAGCATTGGCACTTATGCATTCCAGTACTGTACTGGTTTGACTAGTATTGCCATCCCGAATAGCGTAACCAGCATTGCCGATTATGCATTCCGTCGGTGTAACAGTTTAACCTCTGTTGTTTACTGCGGCACCCAAGACCAGTGGAAGGCAATCAGTATTGGCGCGTCTAATGCTTATTTAACGAGCGCGACATTGCAGTACCACAAGTGGGAGAATAATACTTGTACCATCTGCGGTTATATTAATGTACCTGCAAATGTAGTAGCGAAGATTGGTGAAAACTCCTACTCGAGTCTAAAGGACGCATACGATGCAGCCGTAGACGGCGACACCATCGTGCTGACCAAGCAGTTCAACGGTGTAGGCTTCGATATCGAGAAGGCAATCACCATCGACCTGAATGGTAACAGATACTACGTAACCGCTCCTGCTGATGGCACTACTGCATTCCGCGTATACGCAGCAACCACCATTAAGAACGGTAGAATTTACATTCACGCAAACGCACAGTCTCAGATCGACACCATGATCGAGACCTATGCAAACCTGACCGTTACCGATGTACAACTCCGCGGTG
>JAFXBH010000291.1 GCA_017521875.1 Oscillospiraceae bacterium | reverse complement strand
TCACCCAGATTGGTGTAGGCCATTTCACGGCCGCGGAAACGGACGCTGACTTTCACCCGGTTGCCGTCTGCCAGGAATTTCTGCGCGGCTTTGATCTTGGTGTTCAGGTCGTTGGTGTCAATGCTGGGACTCATACGGATTTCCTTCACTTCCACCACCCGCTGGTTTTTCTTGGCTTCTTTTTCCCGCTTCTTCTGGTCGAAGCAGAACTTGGAATAGTCCATGATTTTGCACACAGGGGGTACGGCATTGGGGGAGATCTTTACCAGGTCTAAGCCCTGCTCGTCAGCCATGGCATTGGCTTCGTCTGCAGACATAATACCCAGTTGTGCGCCGTCTTCACCGATCACGCGAATCTCTTTGTCCCGGATCTCCTCGTTGAGCTGATGGTCTAACTTGGCTATGATAAGCACCTCCAAAGATTGGGCAGATTTATATCTGCCAAAAATAAAAGCGGATGCCAAGCATCCGCACATTCACACAAGTATCCCCATACAGGGTAGGTGGAATATTGACCCGGTCGCGTTTGCTGCGGGTGAGGCGGATTGCTTGCCTTCTTTATTTGCTCCAGTATCTTATCACAGGTTGACCCGATTGTCAAGAGGTATTTTTATGGAAAAACATCCCGATTTGCCCAGGAAAGGCAAATCGGGAGTTATAAAAGTTAGTATTCTCCTTGCCAACGCATGGAAGTGGATTCCACGGCTTTGCCGGATGCCAGACTTTTGGGAACATCCAGAATCCGCTGGTTTTTGCTGCCCCGGAAGGCAATCTCCAGGCTTTTTTCCGCCTGAATAAACGGGCCGTCAATGAGAACATCAATGGTCTCCAGCAGTTTTTTCTGCGCCGGTGTGCCGTTGAGAAGTTGCTCAAAGGTATAACCGGAGTAGGAGGCAATTTCATAGCCTTTTTCCTTGAGAGCCACCGCCAGTTCCCAAAATCCCTCCGCCTGGGCAAAGGGTTCACCGCCGGAGAAGGTAACGCCCCGACACAGGGGATTGTCTTCCACAATGGCCACCATTACATCGGTGTCCATAGGCGTGCCGCCGGTAAAGGGCCAGGTCTCCGGATTGTGACAGCCGGGGCAGTGATGGGGACAACCTTGGGAAAAGAAAGTTGTCCGGATGCCCGGGCCGTCTACGATACTGTCGGATTGAATACCGGATAAATTAACCATTTTTGTCCAGAGAGTGCTTTACGCGGTCACGCTCTTCAGCCCGCTTGGCGTTGTTCCACTTGTCCATAGTGCCAACCAGGTAACCGGTGATGCGGCGAATCCGCTCGAAGCCTACGCCCTGGCCCATTTTTTCATTGGTAGTCTTGATAGTCATAGTATTTCCTCCTTTGTTGGGGTGGTTGTAAATTGTTTCTGCTTGCGAAATCGAATGGATAATGGACAATTAAGGTGTCGGCTTTGCCGACAAATTGGAATCATCACTGCAAGCAACACCAAAATTGTCAATTATCAATTTTCAATTTTCCATTTACTCGATGCCCTGGAATGCAGGCATATTGGGGTACTTTCTTCTCAGTTCTTCTGCCCGTTCGAAGGGGATCTCCTCGCCTTCCCGACGGCCGCAGCGGGGACATACATCGCCGATAATGCCCACATAGCCGCAGATGGGATCCCGGTCTACCGGGTGGTTGATGGAGCCGTAGCCGATGCCAAAGTCGTGCATGCAGCGGACGATGGACTCGAATGCTTCCACATTCCGGGCGGTATCGCCGTCCAGTTCCACATAACTGATGTGACCGGCGTTACACAGAGCGTGGTAGGGGGCTTCCAGACGGATCTTGTCGTAAGCGGAGATGGGATACCATACGGGGATATGGAAAGAGTTGGTGTAGTACTCCCGATCGGTGATGCCGGGGAGTTTGCCGTAGCGCTGCTGGTCCATACGGATGAACCGGCCGGACAGGCCTTCTGCGGGAGTACCCAGCAGGGAGAAGTTCATCTTCAGTTCCTGAGACTTGTCGTCGCAGAATTTCCGCATAAAGCCAAGGATCGCCTTGCCCTTTTCCTGCATCTCCTCACTTTGGCCGTGGTGCTGACCGTACAGGGCAGTCAGGGTTTCTGCCAAG
>JAFXBH010000290.1 GCA_017521875.1 Oscillospiraceae bacterium | reverse complement strand
TCCTCGAAGGTCTTAACGCGCTTGATAACAGTAACAGGTCCGAAGATCTCACGGTCACCAATGGACATTTCGGGAGTAACCTTATCCAAAATGGTGGGGCCTACAAAGTAGCCGTTCTCGAAACCGGGAACAACGATATCACGGCCGTCCAGAACCAGTTCTGCACCCTCGTCGATGCCCTTCTGGATCCACTTGCAAACATTTTCCTTGTGCTTTGCGTTGACAACGGGGCCCAACTGGGTCTCGGGATCGTAAGCGCAGCCAACCTTCATAGCCATTGCCTTTTCCTTCAGCAGAGCAACGAACTTATCAGCAATGCTCTCCTGCACAACGATAACAGGCAGAGCCATGCAACGCATACCGGCGCAGCCATAGGTGGAGTTGATGATAGCATTGACAGAACTTTCCAGATCGCAGTCTTCCAGAACCAGAGCGTGGTTCTTGGCTTCACACTGAGCCTGTACACGCTTGCCGTGGGCAGCAGCCTTGGAGTAGACCTGCTTGCCGATGTCGGTAGAGCCAACGAAAGTAACAGCCTTGATCCGAGGATCGGTCAGGAACAGTTCGGATTCATTTCTGGAGCAGGTAACCAGGTTAACAACACCTGCGGGGAAACCAGCCTCTTCATAGAACAGTTCCATGATACGCATAGATGTCAACGGAGTGTAGGAAGCAGCCTTCAGAACAACAGTGTTACCGGTGGCGATTGCCAGAGGAACCATCCAGCCCCAAGGAATCATAGCGGGGAAGTTGAAGGGAACGATACCGGCAACAACGCCCAAAGGCATACGGTAAGTAGCAGTATCAAAACCGGAAGTAACCTGCAGAGATGCAGAACCCTGGCTGATGAAAGGCACAGCACAAGCAGCCTCAGTAGGCTCGATAGCCTTCAGCACGTCGCCGCGGGCTTCGGCCAGGTTCTTGCCCAGTTCCTTGGCACACAGAACAGTCAGTTCGTCCAGGTGAGCAACCAGAACATCACGCCACTTGAACATCATCTGAGTACGCTTACTCAGAGACATCTGAGACCATGCAGGAAATGCAGCATGAGCAGAAGCAATGGCTTCCTCTACTTCTTCCTTGGTACAGCAGGGAACTTCGGCGATGACTTCACCGGTGGAAGAGTCGGTAACTTCCATCCACTTGTCAGTCTTGGAGTCCTTCCACTGACCATTTACACAATATTGCTTTCTAATCATTTTTTGGTCCTCCTTAAAGGTCAAAATTTATTACATTTTGCGACACCATAATGATACCACGATGTATTTCATATGTCAACATTCAATTCCAAATAATGAAATGATATTTAACGAATTTTGAAACACTTGACACCTGCAAAGAAGAATTATATACTAATATCATTATTTAAGATGAGGTGTGTTATGGCAAACGGAGGTACTGAACGGCAAGCCAGTCTGTCATCGGACAAATTATTGGCTATTTTGGAATGCGTAGCAGAAAGCAGAGTTCCTATGCGTCTGCAAGATATCGCAGAAAAAAGTTCCATGAGTCAACCCACTGTGCTGCGTTATCTGCGCACATTACAAAACGCCAATTATGTATATCAGGAGGAACAAACCCTGCGATACGGTCTGACCTGGAAACTGTGCGGACTAACGGAAAACCGGGATTCTCATCTGGGTCTGCGCAACATCGCCGGTAGTTTTGTCAGTTATTTGGCAAACACACTGCAACTGGGTGTCTGTTTAGTGGTCGGCAAAGAAAATGAGTCTATTTATCTTGACTGTATTGACCCTGTGCAAGCACCACACACTCCCCTGCAGCACATTGGCAAATTAGCACCGCTTCACACAACTGCATCCGGCAAAATTCTGTTGTCTACATACACCCCTATTCAACTGAATAATTACATTGAAGGCATTGGGTTGAAGAAGTATACCGACCACACAATTATACAGCCTCAGCAGTTGATGGACGAACTGGAGAAAGTTCGTCAGCAGGGTTACGCCATCGACGACGAGGAGTGTGAACCCGGTTTGCGTTGTGTGTCTTTCCCTCTTTATTCCTATACCGGAAGGGTCTGTGCTGCGATCAGCGTCTTTGGCCCTTCGGACGAAATGCAGGACGAGGATGTATTGGATACTGTTTTTGCGGAACTGCGAAGCGCTTCTCAGAAAATCTCTGCTCGGCTCGGCTATCAAAAAGAGGACTAAATCATTTCAAAAGCGGAGTGTTCTTCACTCCGCTTTTTCTTGTTAACAACATTAGATTGTCATTGTGCAATATTTGTGTTATACTAAGGAAAAAACGGAGGAAGACAGACAGATGCGATTTTTGTTTACGCTTTGGGTCTGCAAGTTTATATCCTTTGCAGTCAATATAATCGACAAAAAGCGAGGCAGTAATTATTCCGGAAAGATTGCCGTGAAATTGATGCCGAAATTTGTCGCCCATTTTAAAAATATAAACTACAATAAAGTTTTCTTTATTTCCGGTACAAACGGAAAATCTACCACCACCAATTTGCTGTATCATACCCTTATCTCTGCAGGCAAGACGGTGGCCTGCAACACAGAGGGCGCCAACATGATGGGCGGTGTTGCTACAACACTGATCAAAAACTCCACCCTATCCGGCGCGCTGAACAAGGAATACCTCGTGTTGGAAATTGACGAGCGGAGTTTTCCTGGCATTCGGAAGGTACTTCCCGGACGGAATCTTGCTCTGACCAATCTGCAAAAAGATCAAGTACAGCGCAACGGAGACCCGGATTTTATTCTCCGGAAGATTCGCGGTGCAATTGATCAGGATATGACCCTGTTTCTCAACAACGAAGAACCGCGCAGTCATTCTCTGGAAGATTTTGCAGGTAAAACCGTCTATTTTTCTGTAGAGAAAAACAGCGAAAGTTATGTGCGGGATGATTTCTACAATGTAACACTTCCCTGCCCCAAATGCTTTCACCCCATCGCTTATGATTACTACAATCTTGCCAGCATCGGTCGTTTTCATTGCACCAGATGCGATTACCAGTCTAAAAAGAATGCAGATGTTACTGTCTCGGAAGTAGACTTTGAACGAAAGACATTTTTATGTGGCGAGTCCCGTTGGACTGTTCCCTACTGCAGACCGTTCTATATTTATAATTTTGCTGTTTGTATTGCCATTTGTCGCGAAATTGGCTTGGCTGACAGAGAAATCCTAAACGGATTTCAGTCTTTTACCAATCCTGCCTCCCACGCAACTGTTATGCAGTACAACGGAAAGGAAATCCATTATCTGCGGGGCAAACAAGAAAACCCCGAAGCGCTTCAGTCCCAGTTGGATATTATTGCCTCTGACAATCGCAAAAAGGCTGTATTTGTAGGTATGTATGAAATTACCGACTTCTATCCTCACTATGGCGGCAGTTTTTACTTCTTTGACTGTGATTTTGCTCCGGTTGTCAGTAGCAACGCAGAATACTTTGTTGCATTCTCCTCTACCGTTGCCAACGACATTGCAAGCCGTATGCTCCTTGCAGGTGCACCGGAAGATCGGGTTGCTGTTGTAGACAGCAACGACACCTCCAAGATTTTTGCTTCCCTGGATCAAATGCCTGTTGATGTGGTTTATATTCTGACCAATACTGTTCACGCGCCAGAAATTAAGAAATACTTTACCCAGGGAGGAACAGCAAATGGATAAAATTACCGTTGGTTGGATGTATCCCAACCTGCTGAATCTCCACGGAGAACGAGGCAGTATTCAGGCTCTGGTTGAAGTCGGCAAACAACTGGATGTGGAAGTCGAAATTATTCGAATTGAAGATTTTGACGATTCCATTCCTTTTGACCAACTGGATCTGCTTGTTTTCCTCCCCGGTGAAATTGCAACATTCTACCACATCATTCCCGCTCTGCAAACTATTACTCTTCGGAATTATCTGGAACAAGGCGGTTATTTACTGGCTATTGGCACCTCCGGGCTCATGTTCGGCAAATCCATTCTCCGGGAGGACGGCAGTAAACTGGCCGGCTTGGGATATTTGGATATGACCGCAACAGAGCGGAAATACGTCTGGGGTGATGATCTGCACTGCAAAATAAACGGCACTGAAATGGAACTGATCGGCTCCCAGATTCAGATGGCAGATGTGGATGTCAAAGATTCTCTTTGTACAACCCTTTATGGAATGGGTAACAACAATTCCGGCACCGAGGGCGCTCGTTGGAACAATTTAATTTACACCAACTGTCTTGGCCCGTTATTTGTTAAAAATCCCTGGTTTGCCGAAGTAATTATGAAAGGAATTCTGGAGCAAAAGAATATTACCGTCTCAAAATCCGGCGACTACCCGATCGCCAAAGATGCTTTTGACTCTACACTGCGTTTTATTAAGAGCAAACCCAGCAAATAAAGAAAACGAGAGTTGCAAACAAGCAACTCTCGTTTTTAATTAGTCTTTACTGCCGTGCAGACGGTTCTTTCTGGGAAGGTCGGTAGGTTCAAAACTGACCGCCATCCCCTGCTCCAGCCCCGCAATACCATTGAGCACATTCTCTTTTTCCCCACGGCATACAGAACAATTACATTGAGAATGATAATTGACCGGCTCTGTATAGGTGGTAATCACACCTTCAAAGTTGCGAAGAACAACCTTTCCCGGTGCTTGACTAAGAACATAATTCGGCATTACAGGAATCTTTCCGCCGCCGCCGGGTGCGTCTACCACGAATGTGGGTACGCAGAAACCGCTGGTGTGACCTCGCAGGCCTTCGATAATTTCAATACCCTTGCTGACAGGCGTACGGAAATGGGACAAGCCTAAACTCAGGTCGCAGGCATAGATATAATAAGGGCGAACCCGGATCTTTACCAGATCGTTGACCAGTTTACGCATCACATGGACACAGTCATTGATACCAGCCAAAAGAACACTTTGATTGCCCAAAGGAATACCTGCATCTGCCAGTCTTGCACAGGCAGCGGCAGATTCCGGAGTAATCTCGTTGGGGTGATTGAAATGGACATTCACCCAAATGGGATGATATTTTTTCAGCATATCACAGAGTTCCTGAGTAATACGCTGGGGCATTACAACAGGGGTACGGGTGCCCAGGCGAATAATCTCCACATGGTCAATGGTCCGCAGTTGAGAAATGACATATTCCAAAGTCTCGTCACTCTGCATAAACACATCGCCGCCGGAAACCAACACATCCCGCACTTCCTTATGGTCCCGAATATAAGCGATACACGCATCAATTTGCTCACGGGGCATCGCATTATCGGTCTGACCAACAAAACGGCGTCGGGTACAATGACGGCAATAGGCTGCACACCGGTCTGTAATCAAGAACAGAACTCTGTCCGGATACCGGTGGGTCAATCCTTTTACGGGAGAATCCGTATCCTCATGTAGAGAGTCTGCAGATTCTTCCGGGGCAAAGTACAATTCTTCAGCAGACGGAATCATCTGCTTACGAATAGGATCCTGCGGGTCATTCAGATCCATCAGGGACATATAATATGGCGTAATGGCCATACGGAAGGTAGAAAGACACTTCTTGACACCCTGCTCCTCTTCAGGAGTAAGCACAATGTATTTTTTCAATTCTTCCAGTGTGGTTATGCGGTTTTTCGCCTGCCATGTCCAGTCATTCCACTGATGGACGGGGATATCAGCAAATAAACCGTTGGGTGTAATCATAGGGATTCCTCCGTGGCTATATAGTCTTTACGCTGCAAATAAAACTCCGGTTAGTTCTTCTCCAGTAACTTCTCCAATGCAGCCAGTTTCAGGCAGGTACAAAATACATCCATTGCCTTTTCCAGTTCTGCAACGGGAGGCAGACTGGGAGCAATCCGGATATTACTGTCCTGAGGATCATTTCCATAGGGGAAAGTGGCGCCGGCAGATGTCATCACAACACCGGCCTCTTTACAAAGACTCAACGCCCGCTTAGCAGTGCCGTGCATGGTATTCAGGCTGACGAAGTAGCCACCCATAGGACGGTTCCACTGGGCAAAGCCGCAGGGTGCAATCTCTTTGTCCAGCATATCGGCAACCACGCCGAACTTGGGGCCCAGAACAGTTGCATGTTTTTTCATAATTTCCAGGGTATGAGCCTTGTCCTTCAGGTATTTGACATGACGCAACTGGTTGATCTTATCATAAGAAATTGTCTGAACGCCAAACAGGCCGGAAATATACTGAATATTCGCCTCGGATGTTGCGATCACAGAGAAACCTGCGCCGGGGAATGTGATCTTGGAGGTAGATGCAAACTCGTAGACCATATCCGGATTGCCGGCCTTCTCACATAGGGAGATGATATCCGGGAACGGAACATATTCGCCCTCGAACTCGTGGACGCAATAGGCGTTATCCCACATAATGGTAAAGTCAGGTGCAGCAGGCTTCAGGTTCGCAAAACGGTTGATGGTCTCTTCAGAGTAAATGATGCCATCGGGGTTAGAGTACTTGGGAACACACCAAATGCCCTTGACAAGCGGATCCTTAACCAGATCTTCCACCACATCCATATCAGGACCGGTAGCAGTCATAGGAACAGTAATCAGTTCTGCGCCAAAGAACTCTGTGACCTTAAAGTGACGATCATAACCGGGACTGGGACACAGGAACTTAACAACCGCTTCCTTGCTCCAAGGACGAGGGCTATGAAGCAAACCATGAGAAAATGCACGGGAAATAATATCGAACATCAAGTTCAGGCTGGAAGCACCGCCAATGAAGGTCTGCTCCGGCTTACAACCCAGCACATCTGCCCAATACTTTCTGGCAACAGGCAGGCCTGCCAATTCGCCGTAATTTCTTCCGTCAATGCCGTCAGTAAAGCACTCGGCAGGATCTACAAAACAGGAAAGAATGTCACTAACCAGATCCAACTGTGCAGCGCCGGGCTTGCCACGAGCCATATTTAATTTCAGGTTCTGCGCCTTGCAATCAGCAAAATGCTTCTGCTGAAGTTCGTATTCCTTTTGCAATTCTTCTCTGGACATCTGAAGATAAGTCATAGGTAACCCTCATTTCATAATCAAAATTTACTGTGGATACTATACACCCTTTTCATAAAAAACGCAAGATATATCTTGCTTTTTTCTCGATGATAGCATAAAATCTAGTCAGCAGATGTTTTTGTTTATATCATTTCATTTTGAAAGGATGAGTCAAAATGAGTCATAAAATTCATGTTCCGGAGATTTTCGGCAGTGATGTCTTTAATGAGGCCGTTATGAAACAACGGCTTAGCAGTGAGGTTTTCCATGCTTGGAAACAATGTATTGAAGACAGTACCCCCCTGGAATTAACTGTTGCAAACGAAATTGCGGTGGCCATGAAGGACTGGGCCATTGAAAAAGGCGCTACCCATTATACCCACTGGTTCCAACCTATGACCGGTATCACTGCAGAAAAACACGATTCCTTTATCGAACCCACCGATGACGGCCGGGTCATTATGGAATTTTCCGGCAAAGCATTAGTGCGGGGTGAACCGGACGCATCCTCTTTCCCATCCGGCGGTTTGCGCGCCACTTTTGAGGCCCGCGGCTACACCGCCTGGGATCCCACTGCATTTGCATTTGTAAAAGACGGCAGTCTGTATATCCCTACTTGCTTCTTCTCCTTTACCGGCGCAGCGCTGGATAAGAAGACGCCTCTGCTCCGGTCTATTGACGAAGTATCCCGGGAAGCCTTGAGAATTTTGCGGCTCTTTGGCGATGCCGATACCAAGCGAATCAAAACCTGTGTCGGCGCAGAACAGGAGTATTTTCTGCTGCCTAAGGATATGTATGCCAAGCGGGAAGATTTACGCCTGACCGGCCGTACCCTCTTCGGTGCGCTCCCTCCCAAAGGTCAGGAATTAGAAGACCATTATTTCGGCACTATTCGTACCCGGGTTTCCAATTTTATGCAAGACCTGGATGAGCAACTTTGGCGACTGGGTATTCTGTCCAAGACCAAGCACAACGAAACTGCACCCTGTCAGCATGAAATTGCTCCCATCTATACCGATGCAAACAGCGCCTGTGATGCCAACCAAATCATTATGATGGTGATGAAAAAGTGTGCTGCCAAGCACAACCTGGTCTGTCTGCTTCACGAAAAGCCTTTCGCCGGAGTGAACGGTTCCGGCAAACACAATAACTGGTCCTTGGCTACCGACACCGGCAGCAATCTCTTTAGCCCCGGCAAAACGCCCCGGCAAAACGCACGCTTTTTGGTGTTTTTAGCCGCATTTATCAAGGGCGTTGACGAGTATCAGGATTTCCTGCGCTGCACAGTCGCATCTGCCGGCAACGATCACCGTCTTGGTTCTCACGAAGCACCTCCTGCGATTATCTCTATCTTTCTCGGTGACGAACTAAACGCCGTTGTAAATTCCATTATCAACGGAACCAACTACACCGATCCCGAAAAGAGCGTTATGCGAATCGGCGTGGATGTTTTGCCCGCCATACCCAAAGATACTACCGACCGTAACCGCACCTCTCCCCTTGCTTTTACAGGTAATAAATTTGAGTTCCGTATGCTGGGCTCCTCCCAATCCATTGCCGGCCCTAACATTGCTCTGAATACCATTATGGCAGAGGAGTTGGGCAAGTTTGCAGACGAATTGGAACAGGCCGAAGATTTTGACCACGCCTTGCAGAAATTGGTCTGCAGAACATTCACAGAACATCAACGAATCATCTTCAACGGCAACGGTTATTCTGTTAAGTGGACCGAAGAAGCGGCCCGCCGCGGATTAAGCAATTATGCCACTACCGCAAAATGCCTGCCTACTTATATCCAGCAGAAGAACATTGATTTGGTTACAAAGCATGGCATTTACAAAGAAGAAGAGTTCCGTGCAAGATATGAAATCCATTTGGACGCCTATCGCAAGATGGTGAATATTGAGGCAAAAACTTGCATCGATATGACTCTACATCAAATTCTGCCTGCTGCTATGCATTACTGCAGAGATCTGTGTAACGACATTCAGTCCAAAAAAGATTTGGGGCTTTCCTACGACGCAGAAATGCAAATTGCCCAGCAACTAACCCGGGCCACTGACCTGATGTATCAGTGTTGTGAAAGACTGCAGCGGGATTTGGTACATATTCCCGAGGAAAAAGAGGCACTTGTCTCCTACTACCAAGAGGTTATTATTACAGATATGGAAATGCTCCGTACCCAGGGTGACATTTTGGAAAGTTTGACAGATAAGAGTTACTGGCCTTACCCTACCTATTCGGATTTGCTGTTCTACTAAAAAACAAATACCGGGTGTTCTTTACACCCGGTATTTGTTTATTTACCTGTAGATCCGAAACCGCCGGCAGAACGAACTGTATCGGTCAATTCCTGAACTTCCTGAAACCCCGGCGTATATACCGGCGTGATTACCAATTGCGCAATCCGTTCTCCATGAGAAATCTCCTGTGCCGTGTCTCCGTGATTATAAAGCACCACAATAAACTCCCCCCGGTAGTCGGAGTCAATCACGCCAACCTTATTGGCAGGGGCTAATCCCCGCTTACAGGCAAGCCCACTGCGGGCATAAATCAGGCCCGCGTAGCCCACAGGAATCTCCATAGCCAAACCTGTAGGCACAAAAACAGACTGGCCAGGTTGAATCGTGAGGGTTTCCTCCAAACAAGCATACAGGTCAGCGCCTGCTGCTTCAGAAGAACCATATGTAGGCAGCATTGCCCTTTCCTTTAATTTCTTTACTCTGATAGCATCCATTATTTCATTCCCTTTCCGTGTCCCTGCCAATCTTCCCAAAGGACAACGTCTCCCGTTTTTAATGAGGCCGGCACATCAATGATCCTCTGATTGGAGGAACCGCGAAAACGCAGGCTCAAATCTTTCTTTTCCAGCACAAATCGTCCATCCACCAGCACATCTACATAACCGAGAATTTCCTTGGTGATCTCCCAGGGACCCAGTTTTTGAGACAGTATCTCTTGATCAAACAGATAGCCGGAGAAAGCCCACACATTCTTGTGGGGATATTTTTCTTTCATTTGACGGAGTAAATTCAAAATTTCCGGCTGGTTTTGGGGTTCGAAGGGCTCTCCACCAAGCAAGGTGATGCCCTGCACATAATCCGGAGCAACCATTTGCAGAATCAAGTCAACTGTTTGCTGAGTAAAAGGCTCTCCGTACTGAAAATCCCAGGCAACTTCATTGAAACAGCCTTTGCACCGGTGGGTACAGCCAGAAACAAACAGGCTGACCCGAACCCCCGGTCCATTGGCAATATCACAATTTTTAATCGTTGCGTAATTCATTGGATTCCCTCCACATATTTCTCTAAAAACGCAATTACAATCTGGGTATAACGGGTCCCGTCTACCAAAAAACTCAATCCGTGATCCGCACCGTCCACCAAAAACAACTCCTTAGGTTCCGCGCATACGGCATAACCTTGTCGCGTCATCTCACATGGCACAAACCCGTCGTTCACCCCGTGTACCATCAAAACCGGAACTTTACTGTTGGGCAATGTGGTTCTGGTATCTTTATCCTTGAGTCCAAATCCGGCAAACACTCTTGCGCATAAATCAGATGCCCACATACAGAGAACGGGCGGCAAGTGCAAAACTCTACGGAAAACCCGGGAGATAATAGCGTGAGGAGATGTAAAACCGCAATCTGCAATAATCCCCTTGACATTTTCCGGAAGATCCCGGTCTGCCAAATAAAGCATCGTGGATGCGCCCATAGAAAGGCCGCTCAAGATCACAGGACACTTTCCAAGATTGTTATTATGATAGACAATCCAGTCTTCCATATCCCGGCTTTCTTTCACGCCAAAGGTGATATATTTCCCTTCGCTTTTTCCGTGGCAACGCTGATCCGGTAACAGCAAATTCATACCCCAATTATGGTAAAATTCCAAGACCATACTAAAATCCACCAATTTTGTGCTGCGGTAGCCGTGGGCGAGAATGATCGTACCTTTGGGATTTTTTGCCGGCACCCAGTGGGCGTGCAACTGTAAGCCATCGTGACTTTCAATTTGCAATTCCTGTGCGTTGTGTTCCTGCAGAAAGCGATTTGCTGAAATGATCAGTTCGTAGTAGTTGTTATAGATTGAGGCTTCAATTTCTTTTTGGTTCAGCCAATCACATTCTTTTCTGCGAACACAGGCCACATAAAATGTAAACCATCCAATAAATACAATCAGCAATAAAACCGCTATTAGAATATACACCGCAATTAGCATTTATTTTGACTCCTTACGACCCAATTGTGAGAACCACCGGAAGGATAACGGCCACACTGCGCCCGCTGTCACCACTACAAGAAAATACCGAACACTCCGACCAACAAATTCTCCAAATAACAGATTCAGCAATCCCTTTGTACCGCTTTTCACCAGTAACACCAGAGCAAGGCCCAAAATCACTTTCAAAACCTGGGCCCACCAAACTGCCTTTGTGGAAAACTTTATCCACTTTTCGTCTGCAATATACACACATATCATACCAAGCAGCGCGCCAAGCAGCGTATACGCATTCTTGAAGCCGGACTGATAATTATGCGGATCTATATCTGCTGGAAAATGATAGAATTCAACAAAGCAAAGAAAGCCCGCTGCCAGCACCAGCATGACGCCCAACAACACAGGAATATATTTATGGTTGCACCCAAGGACCAAAGGCCGAAGCACAACGATTAAGGCAACAGCAATCACCACAGAAACACCTACATCCAAAGGGGTGTGGACACCGATATACATTCTGGAAAAAGCAACCAGAAAAGCAATCACAATTGCAACCCAACGGATAGAGTTCTTTTTGGTGGTATAGGCAATAGAACCGAATGTTCCAACCGCGCTTTGGGTGTGACCGCTGGGAAAACTGTATCCGGATGCCGCTTCCTTCGCCTGTTCCAAAATGGTAAAATTCTCATCCAACACCCAGGGCCGCGGAATCCGGAACCACAGTTTCAGAAACTGATTTCCTATGGTACCAATAAAGCCTACCGAAAGCGTATAATAACCCACATATTTGTCTACACACCAGAAGAGAATCATGGCAATCATCAAAAAGGCGGTTTCCTCGCCCAAAGTTGTGATCAAGAGCATAAATTCATTGATCACCGGCACGCGGATCTTTTCCAGTATATATAAAAATTCCATAATCCACCTCCGGAAATCATTATGGAAATATTATACACAGGCAGTGCAAAAAAGTAAAGTCGACCCTTTGTTCTCCCTTGCTTTTTTGTAAAAAAGGGGTATACTAGAGTAAAACAAATTAAAGGAGGTTTTCTATGCCTTATTATTACGGTTTTGACTGGACGTATATATACATTGTACTTCCCTGTTTTCTGCTGGCCTTGTTGGCAAGTGCCGGTGTTAATCGTACCTTTCAAAGGTACTCCAAGCAAATCTCCATCCGCCGTATCACCGGCAGAGATGCCGCGGAGCGTGTTTTACGGGCCAATGGGGTAAGTAATGTTCGCATTGAACGGGTATCCGGCAATCTGACAGACCATTACGATCCAAAAGCCAATGTGATCCGCCTGTCGGACAGTGTATATGACAGCACCTCTACTGCCGCCATCGGCGTTGCCTGCCACGAAGCCGGTCACGCAGTACAGTATGCCCGGAATTACTTTCCCATTAAGATCCGCGCAGCTATTATTCCCGTAACCAACATTGGCTCCCGGCTGGCCATGCCTTTGATCTTGCTGGGTATTCTTTTAGGTGCATTCGGCAGCATGCAAAACGATTTGGGTTATGTGCTGGTAGAGATTGGCATTGCCTGCTTTGCATTGAGTTTAGTATTTCAATTAATAACTTTGCCGGTAGAATTCAATGCCAGCCGCAGGGCTATGCGCGCCATTGAAGATGCACAAATTCTGACCGAAGATGAGCAACGAGGCGCAAGAAAAACCCTCACCGCTGCGGCTATGACCTATGTGGCTGCCGTTGCTGTGGCTGCTGCTCAGTTGTTGCGATTGATCATTCTCTTTGGCGGTCGCAGAAGAAACGACTAATTTCATCCGCCTTGGACTTGACATTCAAGGCGGATTTTATTATACTGTCCTGTGTGAAAAGTATGAAAAGTAGGAAAGGAGAACTCCCATGGCCGGTGGCAAACATATATTGGGAAAAAGCAATTCCCGCCGGGTATTTGGAACGGCAAAAGTGGGTGATCGTGGACAGATTGTAATTCCCAAGGAAGCCCGGGAACTGTTTCAGATTCAACCGGGTGACACCCTGCTGATTATGGGTGAAGAAGACAAGGGCCTGATTATTTCCCGGCCAGAACTTCTCCGCGATTTGGCCGACGAAATTTTTGAAAGCAACAACAGAGGTAAAAATAATGAATGAAGTACTGAATTTATATGAAACTATGGGCATCAGTCCTGCGGTCTATGCATATGGAGAAAAAGCGCTGAATGCCCTACAGGAGCGGTTTGCGCAGATCGACAAAATCGCAGAATATAACCAGTCCAAAGTGATCGCTGCTATGCAGAAAAACCGTGTGTCTGCAGCCTATTTTGCCGCCACCACCGGTTATGGTTATGATGATGTAGGCCGGGATAACCTGGAAAAAGTTTACGCCGATGTTTTTCACACTGAGGCTGCATTGGTACGGCCGCAAATCACCTGCGGAACCCACGCTTTGACAGTTGCATTGTCCGCTAACCTTCTTCCCGGAGATGAACTTCTCTCCCCTGTTGGTCTTCCCTACGACACCCTGCAAGAAGTCATTGGCATCCGGGAAAGTCCCTGCTCCTTAAAAGAGTACGGTGTATCCTACAAGCAGGTGGATTTACTGCCGGACGGAACATTTGATTACGACAATATTCGCAAGGCCATTTCTCCTAAGACCAAACTGGTTGCTATTCAGCGTTCCAAGGGCTATGCCACCCGACCCAGTTTTTCTGTAAAACAGATCGGTGAATTAATTGCCTTTGTCAAATCTATCAAGCCGGATCTTATCTGTATGGTAGACAACTGCTACGGTGAATTTGTAGAGACTGTTGAGCCCTCTGATGTAGGCGCGGATATGGTCGTCGGTAGCCTGATCAAGAATCCCGGTGGCGGTCTTGCTCCCATTGGTGGCTACATCTGCGGTACGGAAACCTGTGTCCAACGGTGTGCTTACCGACTCTCCGCTCCCGGTCTGGGTCAAGAAGTAGGTGCAAACTTGGGTCTTATGCCGGCTTTGTATCAGGGTTTCTTTCTGGCTCCCACTGTGGTTGCCGGTGCAGAAAAAGGCGCAGTATTTGCTGCAAATCTCTATGAGCCTTTGGGATTTAAGTGTATTCCTAACGCTACAGAGAGCCGTCATGACATTATTCAGGCTGTGGAGTTAGGCAGTGAAGAAGGTATGATCGCTTTCTGCAGAGGCATTCAGGCCGCTGCACCGGTAGATTCCTTTGTAACACCCCTCCCCTGGGATATGCCTGGCTACAAGGAAAAGGTGATTATGGCAGCCGGTGCATTTGTACAGGGTTCTTCCATTGAATTATCGGCCGACGGCCCGATCCGTCCCCCCTATGCTGTGTATTTCCAAGGCGGTTTGACTTGGTATCACGCCAAACTGGGTATCTTAATGAGCCTGCAAAAAATGGTAGATGCAGGACTTGTAAATCTATAAGGAGAAAATTGTATGTCTTGGTTGTTTTTTGCTATTGGTACAGCCATTCTTTGGGGTGCTGCAGAACTATTTTATAAAAAAGGCGCGTTGCCTAACGAAAAATATTCTCATTTAAAAATCTGTGTATGGGTTGGCATTGTTATGGGTGCACACGCCATTTTTACGCTGCTGACACAGGATATTAACTACAACCCCATTAATATTATCCGTTATCTCCCCGTTTCTCTGTTTTACATCATCTCCATGGCTTTTTCCTATTTCGGTATGCGCTTCCTGGAGGAATCGATCTCTGATCCCATTGAGAACACCGCCGGTGTCATTTGTATACTTTTGTTTGTTCTCTTTTTCAAGGAAACATATAGCATACTCACCTGGGTATCTGTCGGAATTATCACAGTCGGTGTATTGGGTGTCAGTTTCTTAGAAAACCATGGCGAGACCACCAGAAAAAAGAAATTGGGCAAAACCTTGGCTGTTGTTGCCTTCTGTATGCCCTTTGTATACGCTCTGCTGGATGCTTTCGGTACCTTCCTGGATGACGCTTTCTTCCTGATCGAAGATGTTGCCGCTTCTCCTTTGGTAGATGTTACCAGTGATACTATTGAAGCCGTGGCTAATACCAGTTATGAACTGACCTTTGCACTGTTTGCTCTGGGACTGTTCATCTTCATGAAAGCCAAAAAGGTTAAATTCGGTCCTGTGCCCCAGCATAAAGATAAAATTCTTGCCGCTGTGTTTGAAACCGCAGGCCAGTTTACTTATGTTTACGCACTGGGCAAGGCAGATGCTGTTGCTGCCCCTATTCTCTCTTCTGTTTGTGTAGTTTCCCTGTTGCTATCCCGTATTTTCCTGAAAGAAAAACTCTCTTGGAAGACTTATGTTTTCATCGCTGTCGTGATCATCGGTATCCTATTGTTGGCAGTCAGTGAAGAACTTTAATGAGATTTAAACATCTACATATTTTACGCCAATCAGGTGTGTAATCACATACAAAAAGTGCTTTGAGTAAATCTCAAAGCACTTTTTTAATCCTTTTATTTCTTACCCTGCTTTTTCAGCAAGTCGAACTTAATATCCCACAGTTTCTGAGACAAGTCCACATAGTAATTATGGGGGTTATCAAACCGTTTAACCTCATCCCACAGGGTATCCACCTGCTCCAGGCAGTAACGCCGCACTTCATCAATATCGGGGCATTGGTACACCAATTCTCCGTTTTTGAAAATCGGCACTTGCAGTTCCTTGGCGGTAAAATCATATACAGTCTTGGTCTTCCAGGTTGCCTCAGGATCGAAGATTTCCATATCCTGACTATCATCCACTGTCTCGTCGTAAACGCAAAGATAGTCTGCAATGGCTTTCCCGGTATCATTACCAAAGAAACGGTACAGTTTCTTATAGTGGGGATTGGTAATCTTGCCGGTATTCTCGGAGATCTTGATCTTGGGCAGAACATTGCCGTTTTCGTCTTCAATGGCAGTCAGTTTGTATACACCGCCAAAAACAGGCTCAGACTTTGCTGTGATCAGCCGCTCACCAACGCCAAACATATCAATTTGGGCGCCTTGATGCAGCAGGTCTTCTATAATGTATTCGTCCAGAGAATTGGAAACAGAGATCTTACAATCCGTCCAACCGGCCTCATCCAGCATCTTTCTTGCAGCACGGCTGAGGTATGCCATATCACCGGAATCCAAACGAATGCCGCACTTGGTAATACCCATAGGTTTCAGCACCTCGTTGAATGCCTTAATGGCATTGGGAACGCCGGATTTTAAAGTATTATAAGTATCTACCAGCAACGTGGCATTATTGGGATACATCTCGCAGTAGGTTTTGAATGCTTCATATTCCGTATCGAACATCTGTACCCATGCGTGGGCCATTGTGCCGCCGGCATAGACTCCGTACAGTTGATCAGCAATGGTACAGGCTGTACCGTTGCAACCGCCAATATAGGCTGCTCTTGCGCCTAAAATCGCTGCGTCAGCGCCCTGAGCCCGGCGAGAACCGAATTCCAAAACAGTCCTGCCCTGGGCTGCCCGCACAACTCTGTTGGCCTTAGTGGCAATCAGACTCTGGTGGTTGATTGACAGCAAAATAAAGGTTTCCATCAATTGTGCCTCAATTGCAGGAGCCCTGATGGTCATAATGGGCTCTTTGGGGAAAATAGGTGTTCCCTCGGGAACTGCCCAGATATCACCGGTGAACCGGAAATTCTTAAGATATTCCAGAAAGTCCTCGCTGAAGAGTTTTCTCCCCCGGAGATATTCGATATCTTCCGCAGAAAAATGCAGATTCTGTATGTAATCCACGATCTGCTCCAGACCGGCTGCAATGGCAAAACCGCCGTTATCGGGACACTGACGGAAGAACACATCAAAATAGCAGATTCTGTCCTTATAACCGTGTTCAAAATAACCGTTACCCATTGTCAATTCATAGAAATCGCAAAGCATTGTTAAGTTTAATTTATCCTGTGTCAGCATATTACACACCTCGTAATTTATTCGTAAATTCATTATAGTTCAGTTATCACAAAAATGCAATCCCTTTATTGACATCCCTAGATTTTTGGACTATATTATGGAAAAAAGACAGGAGATGATTTCTATAGAAATTACTGTTGGAATGACCGGTAGCGTCTCTACTCTTGTAGAGAGGGAAGACACTGCATATGAAGTTGGGTCCGGCTCTTTGTTGGTATACGCTACTCCCTGTATGGTTGCCCTGATGGAGGGCGCTGCCTGTGAGGCAATTGCTTCTGCATTGCCGGAGGAGAAAACCTCCGTTGGTACACAACTGAACATTTCTCATTTGGCTGCTACGCCAGTGGGTTTGGAAGTCCGTGCAGAAGCAGAGGTCACCGAGGTAGACGGCAACGCAATTACTTTCAAGGTAACTGCCTACGATGAAACAGGCAAAATTGGCGAAGGTACCCACAAACGCTTTGTGGTAACCTCTCAGCGATTCCTGGACAAAGCATACTCCAAATTATAAGTAAAAACAGAAGAGAGGAATTGAAATGGGCAAATTGAAGGCTTTTTTGCAACGGAAGGATATTATCTTCTCCGGTAAGCGCTATGGCATCGATGCCCTTGGCGCTATGGCACAGGGTCTGTTCTGCACCCTGTTGGTTGGCACGATTCTCAACACCATCGGTCAGCAATTTGGAATTGATTTTCTGAATAAGGTGATTGTCACGCTAAAGAGCGGCGACAATACCATTACTTACACGGTAGGCGGCTTGGCCTCTGCTATGGTAGGTCCCGGCATTGCAGTTGCCATCGGTTTTGCGCTGCACTGCCCCCCGCTGGTTCTGTTCTCCCTGATTCCCGTCGGCTTTGCCGCCAACGCAATGGGTGGCGCTGGTGGGCCGCTTGCAGTCTATTTTGTTGCAATCGTTGCTTCGGAATGTGGCAAATTGGTTTCCAAAGAAACAAAGATTGATATTTTAGTAACACCTATCGTCTCTATTTTGGTTGGCATTCTGCTGGCATCTTTGATTGCTGCGCCTATTGGAAAAGCGGCATCCGCTGTGGGAACTGCCGTGAACTGGGCAACTGAACAGCAACCCTTGTTGATGGGTATTCTTGTCTCTGTAATCATTGGTATTGCGCTGACACTGCCCATTAGTTCCGCAGCCATCTGCGCCGCATTGGGTTTGACCGGTCTTGCCGGTGGCGCTGCGGTTGCCGGTTGCTGCGCACATATGATTGGATTTGCCGTAATGAGTTTCAAAGAAAACCGTTGGGGTGGATTGGTTGCTCAGGGTATTGGTACCAGTATGCTGCAAATGCCTAATTTGGTTAAAAATCCCCGCTGCTGGATCCCCCCTGTTTTGGCCTCTGCCATCACAGGCCCTCTGGCAACCTGCCTGTTTAAATTGCAAATGAACGGCGCACCGGTTTCCTCCGGTATGGGCACTTGCGGTCTGGTTGGTCAAATCGGTGTATACACCGGATGGGTCAACGATGTTGCCAGCGGTGCTAAAGATGCCATCACCGCTTTTGACTGGGTTGGTTTGGTGCTGATTTGCTTCGTTTTGCCCGCAATTCTCAGTTGGGCATTCTGTCAGGTGCTCCGCAAATGGGGTTGGATCAAAGAAGGCGATCTGTGCCTGAATCTGTAACAAATAAGCCGTACGGAAATTTCCGTACGGCTTTTCTTTTAGATTTCTTGTCTTCCTTCCAAGGCCCGGGAAAGGGTCACTTCGTCTGCATATTCCAACTGGCTGCCTACCGGCACACCATAGGCAAGTCGCGTAACCTTCACCTCCATAGGTCGCAGCAAGCGGGAGATATACATCGCGGTGGCTTCCCCCTCCGTGTCCGGATTGGTCGCCATAATTACTTCCTGTATATCGCCTTTTGCCACCCGTTGAAGAAGTTCCTTAATTCGAATATCATCCTGAGTTACATGGTTCAGCGGTGATATCACGCCATGGAGCACATGGTACACACCGTTAAACTCCCGGCTGCGTTCCATTGCAATCAGATCTCTAGGTTCTGCAACCACACAAATTACAGACTGATTACGGGACTGGTCACTACAAACAGGACAGATCTCCCGGTCGGTCAAATTCTGACAAACAGGACAGGTATGGACGGTCCTTTTGGCATTTACAATGGCATCTGCAAAGAACTGGGCTTCATCGTCCGGTAGTTCCAAAACATAAAAAGCCAATCTCTGGGCTGTTTTTCCGCCGATACCGGGGAGTTTTGCAAACTGATCCGCCAGATCTTGCAACGCCGCAGGAAAATACTGCATGATGCCTCCTTAAAACAGTCCGCCCAGATTCAATCCGCCGGTCAGTCTGGACATATTATTGGCAGAATCCACATCTGCTGCCCGCATTGCCTCATTGACCGCGGCAATCACCATATCCTGCAGCATTTCCACATCATCAGGATCCACTGC
>JAFXBH010000289.1 GCA_017521875.1 Oscillospiraceae bacterium | reverse complement strand
GTATATTCAGGAAGTAGACGGGGAGAAAGCCGTCTTTGAAGAAGATAATGCCTACTGGGCCTTCTATGTGGACGGGGAATACGCTATGCTGGGCATCGACCAGACCCCCATCGAAGACGGTAAGGTTTACCGCCTGGCCTACACCCTGAACAATCAATAAATTCCTTTTAGGTTGCAGGAATATATATCATGCGCAAAACGCCACCGCAGTGAGCACCGCGGTGGCGTCTTTTTTGGTTTCTATAAGGAAATCTCGATGCCTACGACCCCGTATTTTTCCTGTTGTTCCGGAGAATAATAGGCTTCCATATCCGCAGAGGAGGCCTTGTCCACATTCTCCGGGGTGTAGCCGCATCGGAGCAGAGGAAGATTGGCATAAAGTTCCGCAAAAGAGGAAAACCGGTGAATGTTGACCACCTTTACCTTCAAAATCTCCCCGGTGGCATTGTTGGTGAAGAGAATCGTGTCTCCCACTTTGATTTTCTGCCGCTTTTCGTCGTAAAGCCGCATTTCAATGGTCTTTTGACCATTTTTGATCATCTCAAAAGGAGACGGATGGAGTTTCATAGAATGGGTAGAACTTTCCCGGGTCAGACACGCGATGGATTCTATATGGCTGCAGCGGGGGAAGAGGTCAACCGCCTGGGCGTTTTTTAAGTGATAGCCACGGTCTTTCAGGATCGCCACATCTCTTGCCAAGGTTGCCGGGTCGCAGGATACATACACGATCCGCCGGGGGGACATCCGGCATATCGCCTCAATGGCATCGCCGTTTAGGCCTTTCCGGGGCGGGTCTACCACCACCACATCCGGGCGTACGCCCTGTCTTTCCAGTTCCAAAGCGGCTTTTCCCGCGTCACCGCAGAAAAATTCCGCGTTTTCGATGCCGTTGCGGGCGGCGTTGTCTTTGGCGTCAGCAATGGCCTGTTCCACCACTTCCACGCCGATAACCTTGCCGGCGGCCTTGGCCATGGCAAGGGTGATGGTTCCCACGCCGCAATATAAATCCAGCACCAAATCGTTTTTTGTGATCTCCGCCTGAGAGATAGCACTTTCATATAGTTTCTGCGCCTGGTGGTGATTCACCTGATAAAACGACCGGGCAGACAGGCGGAACTGCAGTCCGTACAGGGTGTCCTCAATATATCCCGGGCCGTAAAGGGTGATGAATTCGTCGCCCAAAATGGTGTTGCCCGGCTTGGTGTTCACCGACAGTACCAGAGATGTGAATCCGGGAACGGCCTGCAACCGCTGAATCAAATCATCGGGGTGGGGGAGTTTTCGGCCGTTGACCACCAAACACACCAACACCTGACCGGATACCGCCCCCTGACGGACATAAATATGCCGCAGAAGTCCCTTTTTGGTGTTCTCGTCGTAGGCGGAAATCTTATTGTGGTTTACATAATCTATTGCAATCTTCTTTACCTGATCACATTCCGGGGGCAGAATCAGGCAGGCCTCATTTTCCACCACCTGATGGGTACCGGCCCGGAAAAATCCTGCGTACACCCGGCCCTTTTGGCTGGCAACCGGGTACTGGGCTTTGTTCCGGTATTCCTTGCAGGTAGGGGCGGGGAGAATGGGCATCTCTTTTAGGTCAGCACCGCCGATGCGGTTCAGGGTGTCCAGCACCCGCTGCGCCTTCAACCGGGTCTCCTCTGTATAATCCATATGCCAAAAATCGCAGCCGCCGCAACCGGAGGATATGGGACATTCCCGCTGTACCCGGTGGGGGGATTTCTCCAGAATCTCCACGATTTTGCCGGCTGCCCAGGTTTTGGCGGCCTTTTCGATCCGAATGGTATAGGTCTCCCCGGCGATGGCGTTGGGAATAAACACAGCGCAGCCTTCCACCCGAGCCACGCCATGGCCGTCGGCGGTGTAATCCGTCACCGTGGCAGTGTAATGTTTGTTGTTTTCCAGCATCAGCCGTCCTCCAAAATGGCCTCCATACCGATTTTTTGGGGTTTCATACCCAATGAGGCGTAAAATTTCATAGCGCTTTCATTACAGCACCACACATTCAGGGTGATGGCGCGGCATTTTCTCTGCCTGGCGTACTTACAGACCGCCTGGTACAGGGCTTTGCCCACTCCTTTGCCGCGGATGGTTTCGTCCACGCACAGGTCGTCGATGTAGCAATCGGTATGGTCGGTAATCACCGTGTCCCGGTAGTAGGTATCCACCCGGCAGAAGCAATAACCCAACACAGTCCCGTCCTCCACCGCCACGAAAATGGGGCAATCCGGTTTGTCCAGCATAGAGAATATCTGGGACGGGCCGTATTTTTGGGCGTCGGCCCGGAAAATATCCGGCCGGCCTTCATAATGCACCCGGTCTACCTGTCGCAGCAAGTCCAAAATCTTGGGCACATCGCCCGGTTTGGCAAAACGAATCTCCATAGGATAACCTCCCGGTTTTTTCTTCATCATACCACAAAATCCGCCCTTTGGAAAGTCCCATACAGGAAAATGTGAAGGTATGGGCGTAAACAGTCACAACGGCCAAGGGCGGTAAACCCTTGGCCGTCTGTATGGTTATTCTCCTTTCAGCAGTTCCGCCAGTTTGGAATCTGCATCCAGAATGATGGTATTGTCTTCACCGGTCAGGCTGGTTTTCAGGGCATCCAGAGCCAAAATAAACTCGTAGAATTCCTGCTTATCCTGACTGTTATAAGCCTCGGCCAGCAGGCGCATATACTCGGCTTCGCCCTCAGCCTCCAACTTGGCGGCTTCCGCCTTGGCGTTGGACACCAGAATATTCACCTGCTTATCCACATCGTTGCGGATAATGGAAGCATCATAATTGCCGTCAGCGGTAAATTTGGAGGCCATCTGATTCCGTTCGGAAATCATACGGGAATAGACCGCATTCAGGTTGCTGTCCGGCAGGTCAAATCGCTTGATCTTCACATCCAGCACATTGATGCCGTATACCACAGCCTTTTCGTTGACAGTAGTAGCGATGCCGTCATAGATTTCGTTCCGCTTTCCGCCGTCTTCCATATTGATAATATCCGCCTGGGCCAGTGTGCCCATAGCATTCTTCAGGGCGGTGTAAGTCTGGTCGCCCAGTCGTTGCTCAGCAACGGTGTTGGTGCCAAGGGTCTGGTAGAACTTCAGAGGATCGGTAATCTCCCACAATACATAGCAGTCCACGGTCATATTCTGCTTATCCAGGGTGATGACCTCGGAGGGAGGAATGTCATAAAACTGGGTGGCGCTGGAAAAGTATTTTACAGAGTGAAGGAAGGGGAGTTTGAAGTGAAGACCGGGCTGGTCGGTGGTAGACACGATTTTGGAGAATTCCACCACGCAGGCGTGTTGATTTTCCTGCACTACATAGAAACTGTTGGCCAGAACAAGGATCAACAGGACGGCCACAACTGCAATAATTATCTGTTTTTTCATTTTCACTACCTCCTTCTTACCATTTTTCCAGGGGCAGGAGCATCTGTACGCCACTGCCGGCCTCAGCGGTATTGATATAAAGTTTCACGCCGGGGAGGATCTCCTGAATGGCTTCGTAGTACATACGGGATTTGGTAATTCCGGGATTTTGGGCGTATTCCGCGTACATCGCCTGGAACATAGCCACCTGCTGCACCGCCTCATTGATGCGGTTTTGTTTCAGATATTCCGCGTTCTGAATCAATTTGTCTGCCTCGGCCTGGGCCTTGGGCAGTTGGGCATTTTGATAGGCCTTGGCATCATTGACCACGGTTTCTGCCTGTTGCTTGGCGGTTTCCACCGCTTTGAACGCTTCGATAACGGCCACCGTGGGCGGCTCAGAGTCCTGAATCTTCACATCCACCAAACTCAGACCGATATCATACTCAGCCAGAATGTTGGTAACCAGATCCTTGACCTGCATTTGAATATTCTCTTTGCCGTCGGTGAGTACCGAGTCGATGGTGGAGGAACCCACCACATTCCGTACCTGACTTTGAATCAGATTCCGCAGGATCTCCTCAGGCTGGACAGAGGAATACAGGTAGGAAATGGGGTCGGAGACCTTATATTCCACAAAGAAGTCAATATTGACGATGTTATAATCGCCGGTGATCATGGTGCTTTCTTCCGGTTTGACCTGATAGCCCTCGCCAGCATCGTCGCTCTGATAGCCCAGTTCGATCTTTTGGTACACATTTACATCCACTTTCTGGGCTTTCTGAATGCCGAAAGGCAGTTTGAAGTGGACGCCGGCGTCAGTTACATCCGTAACCTTGCCAAAGGTAGTTACCACCGCCTGCTGCTTGTCATCTACGGTGTAGAAACAGCCGGACACGGCTATGATCACCAGGATTGCACCCAGCGCGATGAGAATCAGTTTCCGCAGGCTTTTAAAATTAAAAGACCGCTTTTTACCGCCAAAATCCGGCTTTTGATCAAAAATGTTGTTCTCTTCCATTTTGCATCGTTCCTTTCTATTGCAACTTATTTAACATATTTTCCGCCTCTTGGGTCATACGGGCGGCCAGATATCCGGTGAGCATGATCCGCAGCACCTCTTTTACCCGCTGTTTTGCCCCGGGAACAGGCTCTGTGTAGTATTGCAGTGCCTCTTCCAGTACCGCATCCCGTCTCTCCGCCTGATACAGTTCCTTGGAATGGGCAGCAAGCCCCACAAACATAAAATACAGGTCGGAATCGTCAATGGTATCATCCCGCTCGTCATCCAGACGGCCGTTCACATACTCAAGCAGATGGCAGATCCGCTCCAAAGGCAGAACATTCTTCAATAGGTTGATGTTGATGATCCGGCAAAGTTGCCGCAAGGTGTAGCGCTTATTCTGCGGCGGGGTGAGAAACCCCCGTTTTACCCAGTTTTGCACCGTGTAATTCTCTAATCCGGTGATCGCGGATACCTGGCTCAGCACAATGCCGCCGGCCAAAAACATGGAACGAAACTGCTCCGGGATATGCGCTGCCTCCTGTCGGGGGGCTTGCAGCACCGTGCCGGGAATAGTCCAGTTCATAGAAAACACCTCCTTGTTTGTAGTAATGTGATATTATCATATGGTCAAATGATTGTCAAGTAAGTTTGTTTGATTATTTTAAAAAATTTTTTCTTTCCTATTTACGAACAGGGTATTTTGGGGTATAATGTATGTCGATAAAATAGGTGGTTTATCACCAACTGTGTGGAGGTGCGGAAAATGGAATGTCTGAAATGCGGCAAAGTGTCCAAGAATGATCAGGTTTTCTGCGCCGAGTGTCTGAAAAAAATGGAAGACTATCCGGTGAAACCGGATGTCCCTGTAGTGTTGCCCAGCCGGAAAAACCGGCAGTCAACCAAGAAATCCGGCCGCAAACGGCGGATCACCACCCCAGAAGAGCAAGTGGTGTTGCTGAAGCGGCGGCAGAGACGGCTGATCTGGACAGTTGTGGTGCTGGCGCTGGCATTGGTTTTGGCCGGATTGCTGCTGGCGCAGCAATGGATCGGCAACCTGCAGAACGGAGACGCCCACCCAACAGAAACAACCTATCACACCCAAGGGTGATGTTTCACGTGAAACAATATACCCGCCCGGTGTTTCACGTGAAACATCCGGCAGAAAGGAAGGCGCTATGGCAAAAATTATTGCCGTGGTCAATCAAAAAGGCGGCGTAGGAAAAACCACCACCGCGGTGAATCTCACCGCAGCCCTGACAGATCTGGGTAAAAAAGTGCTGCTTTGTGATTTTGACCCCCAAGCCAATGCCACCTCCGGTATGGGAGTGGACAAGCGGAAATTAAATAAGTCGGTGTACGACGGCGTAATTGGTGAACTGCCCACGGAAAACCTGATTGTTCACACGGATTTTGGTGATGTGTTGCCGGCAACGGCAGACTTAGCCGGTGCTGCGGTGGAACTGATCTCCGTGGAGAATCCCAATCAACGGCTGAAAAATGTGCTGCAGCAGGTGGCAAACAGGTACGATGTGATTTTTATTGACTGCCCTCCGTCTTTGGAAATGCTGACAGTGAACGCCCTGGCGGCAGCAGACAGTATTCTGGTGCCGGTGCAGTGCGAATATTACGCGCTGGAGGGTCTGACAGACCTGATGACCACACTGCGTATGGTAAAAAAACGAATCAATCCCCAGTTGGAGATCTTTGGCGTGGCCCTGACCATGTTTGACGGCCGTACCAATTTCTCCACCCAGGTGGCAGAGGAAGTGCGGCGGCATTTTCCGGGTAAGGCGTTTGCCACGATGGTACCTCGGAATGTACGGCTGGCGGAAGCCCCCAGCCACGGCCTGCCGGTAACCGCTTACGATCGGTTGAGCCGGGGCGCTGCGGCCTATCGGGATATGGCAGAAGAATTTGTGAAACGACTGGAAATGAGGTGACACGGTGGCAAAAGGTTTAGGTAAAGGACTTGGCGCGCTGATGGGAGATCTGGGAGAAGAAACCCGGGAGAAAAGTCCCTATCAGATGCTGCCGCTGCATAAAGTAGAGCCCAATCCCTTCCAGCCCCGCCGGGATTTTGACCCGGAGGAGTTGCAGTCCTTGGCGGATTCCATCGCCGTTCACGGCGTGGTGCAGCCCCTGACTGTCCGGGAGAGCGGCAACGGATACTATCAAATTATTGCCGGCGAACGCCGCTGGCGAGCCGCCAGAATGGCGGAACTGCGGGAAATTCCCGCAGTGATCATCGAAGCGGATGACCGAAAGACTATGGAACTGGCGCTGATCGAAAATCTGCAGCGGCAGGACTTAAATCCTATGGAAGAAGCCTTGGGTTACCAGTCTCTCATTGAGGAATACGGTCTGACCCAGGAGGAAACCGCCCAACAGGTGGGTAAATCCCGGCCGGCGGTGGCCAATATGCTCCGTCTGCTGACTTTGCACCCGGATGTGCAGGATCTGGTGCGGCAGGAGAAACTGTCCGCCGGCCACGCCCGGGCCATTGTCTCCCTGAAATCGGAGAAACTGCAGAAGGAAGCGGCGCAGAAGATCAGCGCATTGGGACTTTCCGTGCGGCAGGCAGAACTGCTGTGCAAGAATCTGACCCGGGAGCCTGCGCCTGTAAAGCCGGTGCCTTTGGCGGTGAATTATGTGTCCGAATGTGAAAAACAACTGTCCAAGCATTTGGGCCGTGGGGTTCGCATCGTCAGCGGCAAGCGGAAAGGCCGGTTTGAACTGGAATTTTACGGCCAGGACGACCTGCAGGTGCTGATGGATGCCCTGCTGAAACTGAAAAAGTGAGGACCGTATCGTGAAGAAAAAATTGTATAAGAGCAACCGGGACAAGCATCTGTGCGGTGTTTGCGGCGGTATTGCGGAGTATTTTTCTATAGATTCCACATTGGTGCGACTGGGTCTGGTTGTGTTTTGCTTACTGGGTGGCAGCGGTATTTTGGCTTATATCGTTTGCGCCATCATTATCCCGGACGAGCCCTCCAATGTCATTGACGGAGAAAAGGGATAATTTCCCGAAAAATAAGGAGAAAACAATGGAAAAAGAACTTTACCGGGTGAAAAACGGCCGGATTTTAGCCGGTGTATGCGCCGGTATGGCAGAATATATGAATCTGACCCCCAGAATGGTGCGTTGGATGTTCGTGGCAATGTCGCTGTTTTTCGGCGGCGGCGTGCTGGTGTATATCGCAAGTATTTTTATGATCCCTACGGATCCCAATGAATAAAAGGAGAAAAATGAAATGTTAGACATTCGTAAGATTAAGGAAAATCCCGACGCAGTCAAGGCTGGCCTTAAGGCCAAAGAAGTGGACTGCGATGCCGTTGTAGACAAGATTTTGGAACTGGACGAGAAGATCCGGGCATTAAAGACCTCCACCGAGAGCCAGACGGCCCAGAAAAACCGTCTCAGCAAGGAAAACGGCAAACTGTTCGGCCAGAAGAAGGGCGCAGAAAAGAAGGGTGAGGACACTTCCGCCATCGACGCCCAAATTGCCGCCAATTCTGCCGAAAGCGTGGCGCTGGACAAGGCTATTGAGGACGAGGCCGCAGAACTGAAGGTTCTTGCCGAGGAATATCGGGTAGCAATGCTCAGCCTGCCTAACCTGCCGGACGCAGACCTGCTCCCCGGCGGCAAGGAAAATAATGAGCCGCTGCGGTATATCGGTGAAAAACCCTCCTTTGATTTTGCGCCCAAGCACCATGTAGATCTGTGCGAGGGCTTGGGTCTGATTGACTACACCCGTGGTGTCAAGTTGGCCGGCGCCGGCAACTGGATGTACACCGGTATGGGCGCGCGGCTGGAATGGGCGCTGCTGAACTACTTCATCGACACCCACACCGCCGACGGTTACGATTTCATTCTGCCTCCCCATATGCTGGAGTATCAGTGCGGTGAGACTGCCGGTCAGTTCCCCAAGTTTGCCGACGAGGTTTACAAGATCGAGAACCCCTCCGACAACCGTATGCGCTATATGCTGCCCACAGCCGAAGCTGCGCTTGCATCTCTATAT
>JAFXBH010000288.1 GCA_017521875.1 Oscillospiraceae bacterium | reverse complement strand
TCTGAGGAAACGGCGCAAAAGGAAAACCGCAACCGCCGCAGAAACCGGAATCGAAACCGGAACAAAAACGGCGCGCCCAAAGCAGATGCGCCTCAAAAGCAGGAAAAACCTGCCGCTCCCGCCTCTGTAGAGGGTGGTGAAAAGAAGGGCGGTCGCAGACCCAACCACCACCGCCGCCGCAGACCCACAAAAGCCGGTAACACACCCAAATCCGAATAACAAAAAAGACCGACAAGGATTTGTCGGTCTTTTTCTTTTTAGATCGCATCTCTTACAGCCTTGAAATAAGCCAGGTCTTCCTTGGCGTACCAGTAGCGGTCGCCGGGGCGGTTGCCCTCGATACCGATGGGGCCTTCAAAGCCGATCTGTTTCAGTTTTTTCAGATATGTCCGGTGATTGATCTCACCCTGGCTTAACATAGTAGGTGTGCGTCCACCGCCGGGTTTTGCAACAGAACTCTTCAAATGGGTATAGAACAGTTTGTCGCCGTAAAGATCGATGGCTTCCTCTACGGACAGGTGTTTGAGGAAATACACGGTGTTGCCAAAGTCCATATTGATGCCAACATTGGGAGAATCAATGAGATCTACCAGTTTTCTGGAAACCTCAGGGGTATCGTGGAGATATTTCATGTGGGTCTCAAATGCAAATTTTACACCCATCTGCTCCAGCCCTTTAGCGACCATTTGATAAGTATCTACTGTGCAATCCCACTGCTCCTGGGTAGCCGCGCCACTGCCGTGGCTTTCCATAGCGGTACCCGGCACTGCCGGATCTTTGGACAAGATCGTCGTGCCGCAGGTATTGAAAACGGTCGTGCCAAACATATCGTGGATCTTTTGCACTTTCTTCAAAGTGGCTTCCGCATCTTCCACGCGGGTCTGCTTATCTGCAGAGGCAGAGTTCGGAAGTCCAATACTGAATATGGGCATACGAATGCCGTATTCTTTTACGCCCTTGGCGATTTGGTCCATAAAATCCGCAAAGGGCATTTCTTTGAACTCTTTCGGCGGCGCGCTGCGAAACTCAATGCCATCAAAGCCCAGTTCCGCTGCCATACGGCAAATATCGTCGATGGTGTTGCTACCGAAAGAATCGAAACTAACTTCGCCATAATTGACGTGCATAATAACAGGATTCATAAATATGCTCCTTGTATCAGAACTGCACCGGCATGGGGTTCTGGGCGTGTACCGTTTCGATCACATTGATCAGTTTTGCGATATTCTCCGGCTTGATGGGGAATTCCGCGCCGTTGCGGATGCTGTTGTAGACCGCCTCATAGAAGCAAGCCGCAGCCGCCTGGAATGCCGTGCCTTCAAAGTCACCCTGCTCTTCGTGGGTGATCAGTTTCTCGCTGCAATATGTGGGCATTTTATCATCCACATACAGGAACTCCTTAACCACGGGCTGTTCCGGATTCTCGCCGTCCTCGATGTACTTCATTTCATAGTGGTTAATGTCGGTTTTATAGCAACCCTTAGAGCCTAAGATCCGCAGTTTGTAATCGGTATAGGCATCGTTGCTGCTGATTTCCACGTCCACCACAGGCTTGCCAGGTGCAGTGAGGATGATCTTTGCATAGTCCTCTGCGTCACCGCTGTTCAGGTCTGTTTTTGCCAGTTTAGAGAAAGGAACGGTAATATCATCGCTGAAATCCAGGAAGTCCAGCGCAAAGCCCAGGGGGTGGGGGCCGGTGTTATATACGTTGCCGCCCATTCTGCACTGGAGAGTCTGCCAGTCCCAACGGCGGAAGAAACCGTTGTAGGCGATGCTGACCTGCTGGATAGTACCCAGTTTGCCGCTATTTACCACTTCTTTCAGGTGCTTATAGAAAGGCGCCAGGAAAGACTGCTGGAACACCGCAAAGAACACACCCTGCTCCTTGGCGATACGCACCAGATTCATTGCCTCATAATAGTTTCTTGCCATGGGCTTTTCCACCAGCACAGGCAGACCGTGCTCCAAAAGATCTTTGGAAATACCATAGTGATCGTTGGAGTAAGTAGCGTTGACAACCAGATCGTAATCCTTTCCGAACAATTCCCGATAATCTGCAAAGACCTCGCAGCCCCATTCTTCCTTTGCCCGGTTGCGGCGGGTCTCGTCTGTTT
>JAFXBH010000287.1 GCA_017521875.1 Oscillospiraceae bacterium | reverse complement strand
TCCTCATCGTGTAAACCGTGAACATTGGTAAAATGCGTACCGGTACAGCCCAAATCTTCCGCATAATGATTCATTTCTTCAACAAAGGCTTCCTGCGAACCCATTACATGGTCAGCAAGAATCACTGCAGCATCATTACCGGATCCTACCATCATGCAGTATAAAAGGTCTTTAACAGTTAGAACTTCGTCAACAACCAGTTCAACTACAGCAGCATCCTTATCCAGTGTGGATAAAACTTCTTCCTGAACTGTAACCGCATCTGTAAGGTTGCCGTTTTCAATAGCAATCAATGCAGTTAATATTTTCAAAAGACTGGACGGCGGCAATTGTACATCCGCATTATAAGCATACATCAGTGTGTCAGCAGTGACCTCATACAAAACCACTGCTTTAGCATTTTTAATCAACTGCTGGTCACCCAGAAGAGGAACTTGTCCATCCATGGTTCTGCATCCATTGACCACAGAACCATCTATAACATTTTCCGCCGCAAAAACAGGCTGAGAACACAGTATTATTGCCAATATAAAACAAATTACTGCTATCTTTTTCATATTTCTACCTCTAATAGCAATTGCCGGACTTGTCCAAAGCAAAAATGTGTGTATAATATAGTTAGATTATAACAGTTTATTTGAAACTAGTCAATGTGGGAGGCCGGATAAATGAAGAAAGCCAAGTTTTGGATGATATGCGTTACGGGAATGTTTATATGCGTAATGATTGGCTTCTTCCTTGGAAGAAATTCTCAATCTGCGTATACCAAAGTTGACAACGCGATCCAAAGTCAGACGGAATCATCACAGGAAAATCCGTCTATAAAAGACGGACGGGTTGATTTAAATACGGCGACCTCCCTGCAACTGCAGATGCTACCCGGTATTGGCGAAACATTGGCAGAACGGATTATTGCTTACAGAGCAGAGACAAAAGGATTCAAAAATGTGGAAGAACTAATGAACGTCAGCGGCATTGGTGAAAAGAAATTTCTACAAGTGAAGGATCTTATCAAAGTAGAAAGTCCATACATTGAAACAAAATAGGAGCGAAGATAATATGCGACTGATCTCATGGAATGTCAATGGTCTGCGTGCTTGCATACAAAAAGGTTTTTTGGATTTTTTCCAAACCATCGACGCAGATATATTCTGCCTGCAAGAAACAAAATTACAGGCAGGCCAAATTGAAATTGACCTGCCTGGCTATACCCAAAATTGGAACTATGCTGAGAAGAAAGGATATTCCGGTACGGCAGTTTTCTCTAAAACAGAACCTGTAAATGTAACCTTAGGAATCGGCAATGAAGAATATGATACCGAAGGTCGCGTCATCACACTGGAATATCCCGATTTCTATCTTGTAACCTGCTACACCCCCAATGCGCAACGGGAACTGGCCAGAATTACATTCCGTGTTGGCTGGGAGGAAGTATTTTCCCAATACCTCAAGAAATTAGATGTATTGAAGCCTGTAATTATCTGCGGGGATCTGAATGTCGCCCATAATGAAATTGATTTAAAGAATCCAGCGTCCAATCGCGGAAATGCCGGTTTCTCCGATCAGGAAAGATCCTGTTTTACTTCTCTGCTGGCACAAGGTTTTACAGATACATTTCGATATCTGCACCCTGAGCAGACGGGAGCCTATACCTGGTGGAGTTATATGTATCAAGCAAGGAAAAATAATGCCGGATGGCGGATTGATTATTTCCTGGTATCCAACCGGATTGCCGATAAGATTACTGCCACGCCAATATATAATGAAATTATGGGATCTGACCATTGCCCTATTGGCCTGGAGATTGATCTATAACAATGCTTGAAGTTTCATGATTCGTAACCAAATATGCATTATCTAATTTATCCAGATAAGCAAACTGTTTTCCTGTTTCTACCGGAATACCGTTTGCTTTTACTTTGCCGGTTGTAAGATAAAAGGATAGTTTCTCTGTATCTATATTTTTACAGGGTAAACGACCGGCTGAATGATAGATATTTTTTGATGGAACACATACGCCCAAATCGATCAAGGTATCATCATATGCAAGCATCATTCTATATATTTGGTGATCCGGGAAACTGCACTGATATAACACTTTATAAAACATGCC
>JAFXBH010000286.1 GCA_017521875.1 Oscillospiraceae bacterium | reverse complement strand
GACAAGTCAGCCATCCCGGTGACTTGATCAACCTGCTGAAGGGCTATGTGGGCAAGGAGCGGCTGGAGCCCATGCTCCAAGCCAACAACGCCATTGCGCCTATGACGGTGCAAACCAATACCCTGAAGATTACTACCCGGGATTTACAAACCCGGCTGGCTTCGGAGGGGGTTACCGCAACGCCCCATTGCTGGCTAAGTGATTGCCTTGTTCTGTCCGGTACAGGTAATCTGGAACAACTTCCCAGTTTCCGGGAAGGCCTGTTCTATGTACAAGACCCGGCGGCAAAGTTAAGTATCTTATGCGCAGAAATCCAACCCAATACCAAGGTGCTGGATTGTTGTGCAGCACCCGGCGGCAAGAGTTTTGCCGCGGCAATGGCGATGGGGGGAGAGGGAAGTATCACTTCCTGCGATGTCCACAATCATAAAATTGACCTGATTGCTAAAGGCGCTAAGCGGCTTCAAATGAATATCATCACTGCAACCCAGCAGGATGCCACCGCATTCTGTCCCCAGTGGGAAGGTCAGTTCGATACGGTAATTGCCGATGTGCCTTGCTCCGGTTTAGGCATTATCCGGAAGAAACCGGACATTCGCTATAAAAACCTCACTGCAATGGCCCAACTGCCTGCCTTGCAGAATGCAATATTGGAAAATGTGGCCCGATATGTAAAACCCGGTGGGCTGCTGCTGTACTCTACCTGTACCTTGATGCGGGCGGAGAATGAAGGTATGGTAGAATCCTTTTTGCAAAAACACCCGGATTTTGCCACAGAACCCTTAGCACTGCCGGCACCCTTTCCTAAAAACGAAAGCGGTATGCTGGCGTTGGTGCCGGGAGAATATGACACAGACGGCTTCTTTATTTGCCGTTTGCGGAGAAAACTATGAAGCATTTGAAATCAATGACCATTCCGGAAATCGGAGAACTTCTGAAGGGGTTAAATCAGCCTGCCTTTCGCGCCAAGCAGATCTTCTCTTGGTTACATAAGGGTGTCCAGGGTTACGACGAGATGACCAATCTTCCTAAGACCCTGCGGGATACCCTGGCAGAACAATTTCCGATCTGCGTTCCGGAAGCGGTGCGCAGACAGGAATCCCAAAAAGACGGCACGATAAAATTCCTCTGGAAACTGGCCGACGGCAACTGCGTGGAAACAGTGCTGATGCGCTACCACTATGGCAATACCGTCTGCATTTCCACGGAAGTGGGATGCCGAATGGGCTGTGCATTCTGCGCGTCTACCTTAGGCGGTTTGGTGCGGCCTTTAGAGCCTTATGAAATGCTGGATCAAGTGTTGTTTACCCAATTGGAATCCGGCCTGCCCATTTCGCATATTGTACTGATGGGCATTGGAGAGCCGCTGGATAACCTTCCCAATGTTCTGCGTTTCCTGGAATTGGTAAACAGTCCCGACGGTATGAACATCTCTATGCGCCATATCAGCCTGTCTACCTGCGGCCTTGTGCCGAAAATAGACGAACTGGGGGATCTGAAATTGCAGATCAGTCTGGCTATTTCTCTCCACGGTCCCACCAATGAAATCCGCAACCGGATTATGCCGGTGAATAAGGCATATCCGTTGGAAGAATTGCTGCCGGCTTGCCGGCGGTACTATGACAAGACCTCCCGTCGTATTCATTTTGAATATGCGATGATCGACGGTGTCAACGACAGTTTGCAAAATGCGGATCAGTTATTGCAACTGCTGAAGGGCCTGCCGGCCCATGTGAACCTGATTCCCCTGAACCATGTGGAGGAAAGTCCCCTGAAACCCAGCAGCAAGGCTGCGGTAGCCGCATTCCAGAAGGCTTTGGAAAAAGGCGGCGTAACTGCCACGGTGCGACGCACTTTGGGCAGTGATATCGATGCCTCCTGCGGCCAACTTCGCCGGAAATATACCCGGCAGACAGAAAACCATTAAGCAAAGGAAGTGAGGTTTTATGCAATATTGGGCATTAACAGACCCGGGCGTTGTCCGTAGTCAAAATCAGGACGCCTACCAGATCATCTCTTTGGATAAGAACACCTTGCTGTGTGTAGTGTGTGACGGTATGGGCGGCGCAAAATCCGGCAATGTGGCCAGCACTTTGGCACTGGATGTGTTCACCCAGCAGGTAAAAGACAGTTGGATACCGGATATGGATCCTGAGCAATTGGACCAAATGCTCAACGGCGCAGTAAAACTGGCTAACTTTACAGTCTACGATCAGGCCCGGCAATTTGAGGAATTCGATGGTATGGGCACCACTTTGGTGGCGTTGCTGTTACAGGGTAAAAAAGCCACCATCGTCAATGTGGGCGACAGCAGAGCCTACCTGATCGACGGTGATGGTATCAAGCAGGTCACCACCGACCATTCTTTGGTGCAGATGATGATTGCCAGAAAAGAACTGACACCGGAAAAAGCAAAGCACTATCCCGGCAAAAATCTGATTACCCGGGCCATTGGTACAGAGCCGCAGGTTTCCTGTGATATTTTCCACCGCAAAGTGGACAAAGGAACTTGCTTCCTGTTGTGTACGGACGGCCTGTCCAATTTGATGGACGATCAGGAGATCCTTTTTGAAGTGGTTTACGGTCAGGACAAAGCCCAGTGCTGCGACAGACTGCTGGACATTGTCAAAAAACGGGGCGCACCGGACAATGTGACGGCTGTGCTGGTAACCCTTTGATAGGACCGGAAAGGAGTATGAATTATGGATCATGATAAATACATAGGTCGTTTGCTGGATAACCGATATGAAATTCTGGAAGTGATCGGTACCGGCGGAATGGCAGTGGTATATAAAGCCCGTTGTCACCGACTGAATCGGCTGGTTGCGGTGAAGATTTTGAAAGATGATAATCTGGATGATGAGGATTTCCGTCGCCGTTTCCACGCGGAGAGTCAGGCGGTTGCTATGCTCAGCCACCCCAATATTGTGTCTGTATATGATGTTTCCACTTCTGTGATGGCAGACTATATCGTGATGGAACTGATCGAGGGCATCACCCTGAAGCAGTATATGGAGAAGAAAGGCGTCCTGAATTGGAAGGAGACCCTCCATTTCGCTATGCAGATCGCCAAAGCCCTAGAACACGCCCATAGCAAGGGTATTGTTCACCGGGATATCAAGCCCCACAATGTGATGGTGCTGAAAAACGGCTCCGTGAAGGTGATGGACTTCGGTATTGCCAGAATGATCTCCCGGGGCAATACCCTGACGAAGGAAGCACTGGGCTCGGTCCATTACATCTCTCCTGAGCAGGCCCGTGGTGGCCGGGTAGATGACCGTTCTGATATCTACTCTTTGGGTGTAGTAATGTATGAAATGATGGCCGGCCGTCCTCCTTATGATGGAGAATCCCCTGTGTCGGTGGCCATCCAGCATATCAACGGCGGCGCAGCGCTGCCATCTGTGCTGAATCCTAATATTCCCGGAGGCTTGGAGCAGATCATTATGAAGGCGATGGCCCATAATGTATCCGACCGGTATCCCTCTGCCACCCGTATGCTGGCAGATATGGACGAATTCCGGAAAGACCCCACCATTCTCTTCGATTATACCGGCTTGCCTCTGGATGCAGTGATGCGGGTGCAGAATCCCAATTTGGTGCTGCAACCCCCTGCGGATAATATTGCCGGCAAGGTGGTGGAATCCCAGACACCCCGCAGACGCCCTGCGCCTACCCCGGAACAGCGGCGGCAGGAGGCCCGGCACCGCAAGGAGACCCAGCGAGCCCAGGAATCCCAAAATGAAAAGCAAAGCCGAATTACCACCATTGCGATTATCGTATGTTCCATCGTGGCGGTAGTGGCCCTCGGTATTATTCTAGCCCTGACATTGGGAAGAAGTTCTAAACCCAAGACCATAGAAGTGCCCTCTATGACAGGAATGGTATATGCCAATTTGCCGGACTACCCGGGAATCACCATTCGAAAAGCGGAAGTATACCACGACGAGATCGCACCGGGTGTAGTTGTCAGTCAAAAACCTGCCGCTGGTACGGAAGTTGATAGAGATGATGCCGTGGTTGTGGTCGTGGAAGTTAGCCTTGGTCCTGTAGTTCAGTCAACTACAATGCCTGATATGATTGAAAAGACCAAAAATTGGGCAGAAACTTACCTGAGTGGTCAGGATTTGGACCTGGATGTGGATGTTCAGTGGGAGCACAATGACAATATTGACTATGGCTATGTGATCCGTACAGAACCCAAGGCAGGTGTTGCTCTGACAAAGGGTCAGAAAGTAACTCTGTACATCAGTGAAGGTAAGAAGGTCCAGTTTGGCGGTATGCCGGAAGTGCTGGATATGAGTAAGGAAGAAGCCATCAAAAGATTGGAAAACCAGGAACTGAACCTGAATATCGTTCTGAACGAAGTGTTTGATATGAATGTTCCTGCCGGTATCGTCATGAACAGCGAGCCGGGCCGTGGCGAAAAACTGAAGACCGGCCAGACGGTGACTTTGACCGTCAGCAAAGGCATTGAGACCAAGAAAATGCCTGACCTGGTGGATATGGATATAGACGATGCGCTGAGTATGCTGAAATCCTTGGGTCTGAAAGATCCTGAGGTGATCTATGTGGACAGTGATCAGCCCAAAGACACAGTACTGGAGCAAACCCCTGAGAAGGAAGTGGAGCATCAGATCATTGCGGATATTACGCTGACGGTATCCAACGGCTCTATGGCCCCTGTCACCAAGGATGTGACCTTGGATTTGCGGAACAGCGCTCTGATGGGCGAATGCCATGTGTCCATCAGCAGAGACAATGTCGTTTTGTATTCCGGCAGAGTGCCCAAGGGCACTGTATCTGTAACCCTGCCCAGTCAGACGGCAGTAGGCTCTGCCAAGTATACCGTGATCATTAACGAAACTGACGGATGGGAAGTAACGGAGGAATTTACTGCCGATGAGTGATAGGACAGTCGGACGAATTCTCCGTTCTCTCAGTGGATTTTACGATGTGCAGACAGACCGGGGGCTGATTACCTGCCGGGGTCGGGGACATCTGCGGAAGGGCAATACCTCTCCACTGACCGGTGATATGGTGGAAATATCCATCGAGCAGGGGAAGGGAATGGTGGAAAAGATTCTGCCCCGTAATAATCGGTTTATCCGGCCTGCAGTTGCGAATATGGATGCGTTGGTTATTTTCGCATCCAATGTCAACCCCATTACAGAACCTTACCTGATCGACCGTGTGGCGGCCATTGCTGGTGACCAAGGGGTAGAAGTCCATATCTGCATGAATAAATGTGACCTTGATCCGGCCACTGATCTGGTGAAAATCTATCGTAATGCAGGTTTTTCTGTGATCCAGACCAGCGCGGTTACCGGGGACGGTGTGGAGGAATTACGGCAGTTGATTGCCCACAAGTTTACCGCCTTTACCGGTAATACCGGTGTGGGTAAAAGCAGTATTTTGAATGCGCTGTGTCCCAACCTTCAACTGGCAACCGGTGAGGTGTCAGAGAAACTGGGTCGCGGCCGGCACACCACTCGCCATGTGGAACTCTACAAACTGGGAGACAATACCTATGTGGCGGATACACCGGGATTCTCCTCTTTTGATACAGAGCAGATGGATGTAATACTGAAAGAAAATCTCCAATATGCCTTTCCGGACTTTGCGCCATATTTGGGGAAATGCCAGTTCCACGATTGCTCTCACCGGGCAGAACCGGGATGTGGCGTTCGTAGCGCAGTAGAAACGGGTGAAATTGAAAAGACCCGTTATGACAGTTATCTGCGGCTGTATGAAAAATCCAGCCAGATCAAACTGTGGGAATTGAAATAATATAAGCGGGATACCGTCGGTATCCCGCTTGCTTTTATTCTACCGGAGTGAGTCCCCGTTCTGCAAGAAATGTCAGTTGCTCCTCTGTCAAAGCATTGGCAACGCCGTCAGTTTGTAAAATATCCAATATAAGTGTGTCACCTTCCAAGGACACTAAAAACTGGTGATAAATCGTAGCCTTGCATCCGGTTTCCACGGGGCTGAGTTTGCCCTTTGTGGAGGTTAGTTTGTAAATGACAGGTTCGCCGGTGTTGTAGTCGGTGGTGAGAATACATGGGGCATCTGCGTCTTGGATATTCACCAGTACGCCCTCGGTACAGTAGCCGTTAAAAGTAGAAACCTTTTTCACATCGTTGGGGTTACCACCGTCAGTATGGAGAAGCACATAATCGCCCTTTTCAATAGCCTGCACATTCAGGGTTTTGCGGTATTCCTTTTCCGTATCGGGAGTGATGGTGAATTCCTGTTGTCCGTTTGCATCCAGCACCGTGATCAGGGTATTTTGGCCAACATATTTGATCTCCATTACAAATCCTTCCCGGTCATATCCCACAGGATTCATAAACATAGGCATAATCCAAATTGCAAAAACCAATACAGCCACAATAAAAACGGCTAGTCCAATCAACTTAAATTTCTGTTTCATAGGTATTACCTCCGGCGAGATTGTCTTTATAGAAAATGCGTCGGTTCTGTTCCAAGCAGAGGGGTTCTTCCTTTGTGGCAAACAAACTGTACAATGTGTTTGCGCGATATTCCAGTTCCTGATAGGGATGCTCTACCCACTGACCAACATTGGGGAACAGACCGATTTTTCGGGCAGATTTCAGCAATTCCCGCCCTTTATCATTCAGCGCCAACACTCGGGCATAGGGGGCAGGGGAGGCGATATCTTTCTCGGTGATTCCCAGAAAAGCGCACATCACCATACGGTCCAACCGGCTACGGGTGTACCGTTTGGATTTTGTGGCAGCAATAATCTGTTCCAGAGTGGAGAGCGTCCTGGCGTTGCGCATTAGTTTTCGCCATAATCCTTCGCTGCTATAGGGCAGAGAACGGAATGCTTCATCCGACATCGTTCTGAGTTGGAAGAGAATTGCTTTCTCAGCAGCAGCAGTGGTGTGCAGAGTGGCAGATGCAAATAAACTTTTTGCACTTTCCGGGGCGAAAGACTCCCAATCTTCACCGGAAAGCATAAGGTTTCGCAATGCGGTGGCAGAGGGGTTTTCTCTGTTCGGGGCGGCATCGTGATAATTTCCCTGCCGGTGGATGGTCATAGGCGTCATAGCAACACCCAGTTGCAGAATGGCCTTGCAGTATTCCGTGGCGAGAATGTCGTTTGGATGGGTGAGGGTGTCGTGCTGCAACCCCATAGCCTGCAGAGCCGCCTGCCGTGCAACAGGGAAAGAAACACCTTTGTCCAGTTCTTCCCGCAGGTATTCGGGGAACTGAGGACTCAGCAATGCCTGGGCGGTAGCGCGTAAGACTTCAGGATCCTTGGTTTCTGCGCCGAAACACAGTCCGTCACAGAAAGAACCCAGAATCCGTACACCCTCCATGGCAAAACCTTCTGCTGAAGACAGGGAAGCCGTCAACGGCAATTCCAGCACCAGATCGGCTCCGGAGAGAATTGCAGCCTGAGCGCGGAGAGATTTATCCAGAAGCGCCGGCGCGCCCCGCTGCACATAATTTCCGCTCATCAGACAAACAATACCGCTATGAGGATGGGCGGCGCGAATGATGTCAATTTGCTTCTTGTGACCCAAATGCAGAGGATTATACTCGCATATAATACCGATTGCTTCCAAAATATCCCTCCTTTTTAAAAAAATTTTAAACTAGGACTTGAGAAAATTGTAAAGATATTATAGAATAGTCTGTGTTATGGTTATATTACCACATATT
>JAFXBH010000285.1 GCA_017521875.1 Oscillospiraceae bacterium | reverse complement strand
GTAATTTCTGTATGTTCCCGGGTATTTTCGTAGTTTTGGGCGGCGGTTTTCACTTTTTTGGTCATATAAATGATAATGGGGATCGCCAGCGCCAGGGTCAGCACATCGGCTACTGCCTGCACAGATACCACGCCGGTAGCGCCCCACAGCGCTGCCATAGGATAGATGATCGGCAAGAAACAACTGCCCTGCCGGGAGGTAGCCAGCAGCAGCGCGCCAACCGCATTACCCAAACCGGCGCAGAACATATTGACAACTGCCACCCAACCGTGGATCGGCAGAGCCAGCGCCTGCAAGCGAATGCACAAAGCGCCCAAAGAACGCATTTGTGCGTCATCCCCTGCAAAGATACCGCTGACCGCGTCCCCAAATACCACTAAGATCGCCGCCATCACACAACCGCCGATGATCGCCACTTTGGCGCTAAAGCGGTAACTTTCCTGCACCCGGTCAAACCGTTTTGCGCCCCAGTTGAAGCCTGCCACCGGCTGGAAGCCTGTGCCGAAGCCTAAAATAATGCTGAATGGGAACATCATCACTTTGGTTGCCACGCCAACGCCTGCCAGTACAGAATCGGAAATATTGCCTGCCAGGTCGTTCAGCACGATGGCAGAGACCACTGCCAAACCGCTACGAAACATAGAGGAAGATCCTACACTGATGATCTCTTTGATAGTATCCCACTGGATGCGGAAATTTTTCACCGACAGATGCAGCACACTGCGTCGGGTCAGATACGGAAAGATCAGAATAGAAAAACTGACGATCTTAGAGATCATAGTCGCCAAAGATGCGCCGGCAACACCCATAGCAGGAAGTCCAATGGCTGGCGATCCCTGAATAAAGAAGGGGTCCAGCACGCAGTTTAAGATGCCGCCAAAGCCCATGCCGATCATACTTAAAGTGGCGCTGCCTTCACTTCGCAGGCATTGGTTCATAACAAAACTGGTCGCCATAAACGGCGCAGCAAAGAGCACATAGGTCGCATACTCTACAGAGTATTCCAAGCAGGTTGGTGTTGCACCCAAAAGTACTACCATCTGCTCCATAAACACTGTGCCGAAAATCAGTAACAAAAGGCTTAAGCCCGCCGCCAACCCAAACGCCGTAGACAGCACCTGACTTGCCTTTTTCTCGTTGCCCTGCCCCAGCAGCCGGGCAATGTAACTGTTTGCGCCCACGGCAAACAGCGAACCGGTCATCATGATCAATTGATCCAGCGATGCGTTCACACTCACCGCAGCGGTGGCATTTGTGCCCAAACCGCTGACGAAATAAGTATCTGCCAGAGAATAAATAGAGTTGATCAAAAATGCAACGATGGTAGGACTGGCCATTTTGAAAATCACTTTGGGGATCGGCTCATTGACCATCATCCGCTTGCGTTGCTCTTGGGATTGTGTCTTCTTCACTGTTTCTCACCTCGAATACATTAAGTATACCATATTTTGTCTGTTTATCAAGAACATAGCCCCCATTCCGACAAAATAATCCGCCGACTCGTGGTAGGATTTTCTTATCCACAGATGAAGGAGAGATGATTTTGATGCTCACCGTATCCGCTTATGTGCGCCGGGGAAAACACCGACTCCGGGCGTTGGCGGTAGACCCCAGAGCCCACACCGCAGGTCGAATTGCCGCGCACTTTTTGGCTGGGTTCTGTCTCAGCGCCGCCAGTTTGGGAAATGTGCCTCTGCCCCTGGCTATGGCATTTGTATGTGTTTGCTCCGGCTGGCCCTGTCTGGTTGCCGGTTTGGGCAGCGCCTTGGGGTATTACATATTTTGGGGTAGCGCCGGGCATCCTGCCCTGTTTTGGGTAGGGGCTGCCACCGCAACCGCCGCTGTGTTCAGTTCCCTGCGCAGCACCCGAAACGCAACGCTGTTGATGCCGGCTATTGCCGGTCTGATCGTTGCCGCCGGCGG
>JAFXBH010000284.1 GCA_017521875.1 Oscillospiraceae bacterium | reverse complement strand
GGTGGCGGGCCAATTATGTTCCCTAATAAAAAAGCGCCCCGTTTCCGGAGCGGACACAAAGAAATAACCCTCGACCTGTTACCTGATCACTGTAACTGTCGAGGGTTATTTCTGTGAACTTTTCGGCTCTATCATTGGTTAACCTCGCTTTCTGCTGAATAGACGCGACTTTCTTTTTTGTTTGAATTGCTTCCGTTTCAATTCCTTTATTTTTGTTTCAGAGGAAATTTATGTTATCGGAAGAGAGGTCGAAAGCCCGCCTTCGATCCTGTTTTTCATGAGGATCTTTACGCTTCAGATCATTGGTATCACCTCTTTGTGTCTATATAATACCGCCGTTTTTCTCCAATTGCAAGATGGGATATTCCACAAGAACGTTCTGCAAAATTGATGCAAAACAGAGAAAACCCCGTCCAGGGTCAAATAAAGATTGACACCTGCGTATTGTGTGTGGTATGCTGAATATGTTGGGGTCATCGTACCCCTCTTTTAATTTGCACAAAAAGGACACCGCTCAGGCGGTGTCCTTTTGCGTATCCTGACAGATTGCCAAAGGGATTCTTCACAGAAGTTATGATAGCAACCACTTAAAGTATTTCTTCCACACAAGGAGCAGACAGGAGTCCCAAAGGCTTCAGGCGGTAGGATTCCGTCCACAGGCTTCCTGTGGTTCGCCAGGCATTGGGGCCGATCCAGGCATTTTGAGCGTCAGCCTTGTGCAAAGGACCAAAGCCGTTTTCCCGGTTGCCCAACAGCGTCAGCCGCAGCGTATGCTTGCCTGCGGGCAAGTTCTTGATTTCCAGGCTGTAGGGAGGATATACGATATAGCCCTTTTGGCTGTCCACCTCCACCCGGATGGCCGTACCGGCATAGTGCGGTACCGTAACCGAAAGGTCACCGCCCTTGGTCTCCACAGGCAGGTGATAGGTAACATTGCCGCAATAGTGGGCAAGACCCTGCCGGGTCACATCGTCAAAGCCCAGGTATTCCTGCATAGGTACCAGTTCCCGGTATTCGCCGCAGATGTGCACGCCGAAATTGCCCAACAGGTAGCACCATTCCACATTGGTCCTTCGGCCAAAGGGCAACATCACTTCAATCTGATTATCGCCCTTAAGAAGCATTCCAACGGGAACTGTACCGATGGATTTGTCCGTATACCATCCGTCGGGCTTTGCCGTCACCGCAACGCCGTTGCAGCGGATACAGGCAACTTCCGCGTCTTCCAGTGCCAGTTTCACACCCGGCACATCCACTGCGCAGTGCACCGTAAAGCGCAGCCGCACAGTATGCTCCGGCTTGGGTTCCTGCACCGTCCAGGGCTGTGCCACCGCACCTTGCCGGTTGGGCCAGCCCAGAGCCGCACGCAGCACATTATCCGCCCACAGCAGTTCCTGTTCCGGCGCGTAAGGCTCGTCATCCAGCGCAAACTCTGCTTTGTCCAACAGGCACACATTGGGTTCATCCAGTGTGAAGCAAACCCGCTGAGGAACCGGGAGCGCCACGCGCTGTGCCGGATTCTGCACAGCAGGGTGTGCCTGCACCGCCTCCGCGGTTGTGTAGCGCAGCAGCAGGCTGTCCAGGTCATACAGCGTTGTATTTACTACGGTCTTGCCGCCGGAACGGCTGCTTCCATAGGCGCAATCTCACCGGTCATGGTGTCGTATTTCACAACGCTGTATTCGCCGTCCAGGGTGATCTGAACAGGTTGGGCCATGGGGATATCCTTGTTATACGGCATCTGGCCGTGGGCAATGAACAGCCAACGGTCCTCACCGTCACGGCGCAACTGATGCACCAGATTGTCGGTACGGCCACCATCGGCACCCCGGATATCCAGCAAACGCGCAGGGGCCACCGCCTCCAGAACCGCTTCCTTGGTAAAGTCCGCCCGCACAGCACCGGCAAACAGGCGGATTCCCCGCTCACTGGGAACGGCGTTTTCGTATTTCGGCGCGCTGCCCGCAAAAATGAGCCGTCCGCCTGCCGCCGCAAAGGCCTCCAGGCGTTCCAGTGTCGAACTGCGCAGAGTCTCACATCCCGGCACAATGATTGTATCATACGCCATTTCACCCACCTGCAGCGGCGCACCGCCCTGTGCGCACTGATCAGGAAGCAGCGACTCAATGATAAAGTCGAAATCAAT
>JAFXBH010000283.1 GCA_017521875.1 Oscillospiraceae bacterium | reverse complement strand
GCGGTCGCGCCGGCAAGCATCATTTCAATCACATCTTCTGCGCTGCTGACACCGCCCATACCAACCACGGGAATGCTTACTGCATTGGCTACCTGATAGACCATCCGCACCGCTACCGGGAAGATGGCAGGACCGGAAAAACCACCCATTTTATTGGCGATTACCGGCTTACGCGTTTTCAGGTCAATTCGCATGCCCAACATGGTATTGATCAGGCTGATGCCATCTGCGCCTGCGTCCTCACAGGCTTTAGCAACGGACACAATATCGGTTACATTGGGAGTCAGTTTCACCAGTACAGGCTTAGTGGTCACCTCTTTGACTGCCTTAACCACCTCTGCAGCGGCTTTCGGATCAGTACCAAAACTCATACCGCCACCGTGAACATTGGGGCAACTGATATTCACTTCCAGCCAGCCTACCTGCTCCTGGCTGTCCAGAGCATGGCAAGTATATGCATATTCTTCCACCGAAAAGCCACTGACATTGGCCATCACCGGCTTGTGGAAGCATTCTTTCAATTTGGGCAGTTCTTCTGCGATCACCTTTTCCACACCGGGATTTTGCAGACCCACTGCATTGATCATACCCACGGAACACTCGGCAATGCGAGGGGTGGGATTTCCAAAACGAGGCTCTTTTGTGGTGCCTTTGAAGGAGAATGTGCCCAAACAGTTGATGTCATACAGTTCTGCAAATTCATAGCCGTAGCCAAATGTACCGGAGGCAGGGATCACAGGATTATCCAGGGTGATTCCGCAGAGATTAACGCTTAATCTTCCCATAAGATCTCCTCCTTCTTCATAACCGGGCCTTCCTTGCAGATTCGTTTATAGCCGGTGATTGTCTTGCAGGAGCAACCCATACAAGCGCCAAAGCCACAACCCATCCGCTTTTCAAAACTCATCTGACCGGAGGTGGCAGACGCTTTATACACTGCTTTCAGCATGGGCTCAGGACCGCAGGTGTAGAAATATGTATAATCCATATCCTTTAGTACATCAGTAACAAAGCCTTTTACACCGGCACTACCGTCCACAGTAGTAACGGTTACATCACAACCGAGTTTTTTGAACTCATTTTCATAAAATATTTCAGATTTTGTGTTAAACCCAAGGATAACAGAAACTTTTTTGCCTTGTTTCATCAGTTCCTTTGCCAGTAGGTACATAGGAGGAACGCCTACGCCGCCGCCCAGGAGCACCGGCTTTTCTCCGGATAAGGTCAGGTCATAGCCGTTGCCCAATCCGGTCAGTAAATCCAGCCGCTCCCCTGCCTGCATAGTGGCAAGTTGCTCCGTACCTTTGCCCACAGTTTTATAGACGATGGTAAGGGTATTACCTTCCAAATCACAGACAGAAATGGGTCTGCGCAGATACAGCCCATCCAGTTTGATATTTACAAACTGGCCGGGAGCGGTAATGGCCGAAGTATCCCCGGCCAAAACCATCTGCCAAACACTATCTGTCAGTTGGATATTGGAAACAATCTCAAAAACTCCCTGTTTCATAATCGCTCCTTAGGCTGAGAGGACACGAAGCCAAACAGGTTTTCAGGCCCCTGCATCCCCCCCAATTCATCAGAAAATCCCTTGATAATACACAAAGTATTGTCTTCGTGATTTTCTTCGCCTTGGAAAATGCAGACGGCCGAAAACTGCAGAGCACCTCTCAGCAAGTAATTTTTGATTGATTTTTGGCGCAGATGCCGCCGCCTTGCTGACGCAAGGCAAGAAAGATAAGACAAAAAGCAGCAAAAAGGGCTGCTGAGAGGCTATTTGGGTTCGAGTCCCCTCAGCCTAAGCATCTATAGTGGAAATGGTCAAAGTGGTTTCTTCCAGAACATCCAGCAGCACCTTGACGGTATCCAGCGCAGTAAACAGAGAGACATTATGCTCTGTGGCGTGCTGACGGATCAAAATGCCGTCATCGCTGGGACTGCCGGGGTCCTTGGTGTTGATCACATAGGCAATGTGACCCTGTCGCAGGGCGTTGGGAATTTCCTCACTGCCCTCGCTGATCTTGCCCAGCATATGGGTCTTGATACCATTGGCTTTCAGGAACTGGGCCGTACCGGCAGTAGCCTCAATATTGAAGCCCAGTTGGTAGAACCGACGGATCAGAGGCAGTGCCTCATCCTTATCCTTATCCGCTATGGTGGCCAGCACTGTGCCATAATTCTGCAGGTGCATACCGGAAGCCTGCAGCGCTTTATACAGCGCACGGTTCATCGTACTGTCGTAACCGATGGCTTCGCCGGTGGATTTCATCTCGGGAGACAGGTAAGCATCCAAACCCCGGATCTTATTGAAAGAGAACACAGGGGCTTTTACATACCAGCGGTTCTTTTCCTCGGGATAAATCTCAAACAAACCCTGTTCTTTCAGCGTCTTACCGAGAATTACTTCGGTAGCGATATCCGCCAGAGAGTATCCGGTGGATTTGGACAGGAACGGTACGGTACGGGAAGAACGGGGATTTACCTCAATAATAAACACATTGTCGTCCTTATCCACAATAAACTGAATGTTGAACAGGCCTACGATACCAATGCCCAAACCCAGTTTCTTAGCGTACTGCAGAATAATTCCCTTGACCTTATTGGAAATGGAGAATGTAGGATAAACGCTGACAGAGTCACCGGAGTGAACACCGGTGCGTTCCACCAATTCCATAATGCCGGGAACGAATACATTGTAGCCGTCGCAAATCGCGTCGATCTCCACCTCGCGACCTTCGATATACTTATCCACCAATACAGGCTTATCTTCATCGATTTCTACAGCAGTTTTCAGGTAGTGCCGCAGTTGCTCTTCATTGGCAACAATCTGCATTGCCCGGCCACCCAGCACGAAGGAAGGACGCACCAGCACAGGATAGCCGATCTCCGCAGCGGCGGCAATGCCGTCTTCGATCTTGGTAACTGCCTGCCCCTTGGCTCTGGGAATATTCAATTCGTTCAACAGGTTTTCAAAAGCATTTCTGTCCTCTGCCTTGTCGATGGCAGCGCAGTCTGTGCCGACGATCTTCACGCCCCGGTCAAAGAGAGGCTGGGCTAAATTGATAGCCGTCTGACCGCCCAAGGAAGCCACCACGCCCTCCGGTTTTTCGAACTCAATAATGTTCATTACATCTTCCGGAGTCAGAGGCTCAAAGTAGAGTTTGTCAGCAGTGGTATAGTCGGTAGAAACGGTTTCAGGGTTATTGTTGATAATAATCGCCTCATAACCGGCATTGCGAATGGTCATCACCGCATGAACGGTGGAATAGTCAAATTCCACGCCCTGACCAATACGGATGGGGCCTGCACCCAGCACCACGATCTTCTTCTTATCCGTCAGGCGAGAGGTGTTCTCCCCTGTGTAGGAAGAATAGAAATATGGAATATATGCGCCGGTATGGCAAGTATCCACCATACAGAATACGGGGAACAGATTGTTCTCTTTCCGCAGGTTGTAGACATCCATTTCTGCGCATTTCCACAGACGGGC
>JAFXBH010000282.1 GCA_017521875.1 Oscillospiraceae bacterium | reverse complement strand
TCCAACGAGGAAGTCCGCGTCCGTGTCATCCACTCCGCAGTCGGCGGCATCAACAACAGCGATATCATGCTGGCCAGCGCCAGCGGCGCCATCATCGTCGGCTTCAATGTCCGTCCCGATGCCGGCGCGCAGGCAAGCGCCCACCGCACCAATGTGGATATGCGCTTCTACCGGGTCATTTACGATGCCATCGACGAGATCGAAGCGGCTATGAAGGGTATGCTGGCACCTCAGTTCGAGGAAGTGGTCATCGGCCACGCCGAAGTGCGTATGACCTACAAGGTCTCCTCTGTGGGTACCATCGCCGGCTGTATGGTAAAAGACGGCAAGGTCACCCGGGACGCACAGGTGCGTATCCTGCGGGACAATGTGGTCATTCACGAGGGCGAAGTGGGCTCTCTGCAGCGGTTTAAGGATCAGGCCAAGGAAGTTACCGCCGGTTACGAGTGTGGTATGAGTATTGTGAAATTCAACGACATTAAGGAAGGCGACATTTTCGAATGCTTCGCCATGCAGGAAATCAAACGGTAACGTTAAAAAGCCGCCCGCAGTTGCGGCGCGGCTTTTAACGTTAATTGACAATGGACAATGGACAACGGACAATGAAGGTGTCGCCTATGGCGACTATTGGAATCATCGGCGAAGCCGATACCACAATTGTCAATTATCAATTATCAATTGTCCATTTATCATTACGAAAGGAATGATAATATGGCATCTAATCGTATTGGAAGAATCAACGAAGAAATTCAGAAGGAATTGTCCAATCTGATCCGCAATTTGAAAGACCCCCGGGTGCAGGACACTATGATCTCCATCACCCATGTGGAGACCACCCCCGACTTGCGCTGGGCCAAGGTCTATGTGAGTTTCTTGCAGGACGATAAGGCCAAAGACGCCCTAAAAGGTCTGAAATCCGCCGGCGGATACCTGCGCCGGGAACTGGGTCGTGCGCTGAATCTGCGTTACACCCCGGAACTGAACTGGGCGCTGGACGATTCCATCACCTACGGTGCAAAAATGCTTGCGCTCATTAACTCTTTAGAGGTAGAGAAAGATGACGACACTGACGAAGGAACAGACATCTGAGTTTTTATCCGGTCATAATCACTTTTCCATCATCACCCACTGCGGCCCCGACGGGGATACGGTAGGCTCTGCCGCCGCCTTGTGTCTGGGTCTGCGGCAGATCGGCAAGACTGCTCATGTGCTGGAAAATCCCCAAGTGCCGGAAAAATACAGGTATCTGCTGGAGAACCTGACCAAGCCGGACGCCCAGCCGGGAGATACCATTGTCTCCGTGGATGTGGCTGCGGCGCAAATGCTCAGCGAGGCATCCCGACATTTGGAAAACCAGGTGGATCTGCGGATCGACCATCACGGCTCTGCCACCCCCTTTGCCAAATACGAACTGGTGGACAGCACCGCCGCAGCCTGCGGCGAGATCGTTTACGATCTGATCACCCTGCTGGGCGCCACATTGGACAAAAATATGGCCAACGCCCTGTATACCGCCGTGTCCACCGACACCGGCTGTTTCCGCTACGCCAACACCACAGGCCGGAGTTTTGCATTGGCCGCAAAGTGCGCCGATGCCAGCGGGGACATTATGCCCATCGCCCAGGAACTGTTTGACACCGTAACCATGGGCAAACTCCGGGTACAAAGTTGGATTTTGGAGCATATGCACTCTCTGTGCGACGGCAAAATTCTGGTCTGCGGCATTCCCGCTGACCTGCAGGAGCAACTGGGCATCACCGAGGAGGATATGGGCAACCTGTCCGGCTTCCTCCGCTCCATTGAAGGCGTGAAAATGGCCGCCACAGTCAAGCAGGATAAGGAGGGTCACACCGGATTCTCTGTCCGGGCCGTTCCCGGCTATAATGCAGCAGCGGTCTGTGAAAAATTCGGTGGCGGTGGCCACAAAGGCGCAGCCGGCGCCAGTATGGAAAACGTAACTTTGGATGACGCCGTGGCTGCGCTGATTGCCGCCATGCCGGAGATTTGATATGGACGGAATTGTAATTGTAGACAAACCTGCCGGCTGGACCAGTCAGGATGTCACCGCCAAACTCCGTGGGGTTTTCCAGACCCGGCGAATCGGCCACGGCGGCACATTGGATCCTATGGCCACCGGTGTTCTGCCGGTGTTTGTGGGCAGAGCCACCCGGGGCGTGGAGTTCTTTGAACACGCCGACAAGACCTACGAGGCGGTTTTGCGTTTAGGTGTCACCACCGACACCGAGGATATTACCGGCACCATTCTGGAAGAAAAACCGGTAACCGTATCTGAAAAGGAAATTCTCTCTGTTTTGGAGCAGTTTCAGGGCGAAATCCAGCAGATTCCCCCGATGTACTCCGCCATTAAGGTAAACGGCAAGAAACTCTATGACCTGGCTCGACAAGGCAAGGAAGTGGAACGCCAGAGTCGCACCATTACCATTCACGCCTTGGATTTTTTAGGCCGGACGGAAGATTCTGTCCGTTTGCGGGTACACTGTTCCAAGGGTACTTATATCCGCACCCTCTGCAAGGACATTGGCGAGGCTTTGGGCTGCGGCGGCTGTATGGCAGAACTCCGGCGGACAAGCGCCGGGGCATACACCCTAGAGCAGGCCATTCCGCTGGAACACCTTATCTCCTGCGACAATCCCGGTCAGTTTTTGCAAGGGGTGGACACCCTGTTCTCCCAGCACCCTGCCGTTACCCTGACGGAAAAGCAGTCCCTGCGCACCCGCAACGGCAACGCCTTTTCTGTGGCTATTGCCGACGGCACTTACCGGGCCTACGACCAAGCCGGTGAATTTTTGATGCTGGCCAAGGTGGAGAATGGTGTTATGTCAACTATCAAGAGTTTCTTTCAGGTATAATTAAAAATTGAAAATGGAAAGTTGAAAATTATTGTATTCGCTGGGCCGATAATTTTAATTTTGTCGCCTTAGCGACACCTTCATTTTCAATTCTCAATTTTCAATTCTCAATTTATCAAAGGATTTGTTATGAAAGAAAAAACAATCTACGCTCTCGGCTTTTTCGACGGGGTGCATTTGGGCCATCAAACAATTTTATACGCTTGCAAAAGAATAGCAGAGCAGACCGGTGCAACCACCGGTGCGATCACCTTTGAAGACCATCCTCAATCGTTATTTGTCAAAGATTGCCCGGGTCTTATCAACACCACTGCCGACCGGTGCAGTTTGTTGCGGCAATACGGAATGGATACCATCCTCACATACCCGGTCACCCGGGCAGTGATGGGTATGCCCTGGCGGGAGTTTTTGATGGAATTGTACCGCAATTACGGAGCAGCAGGTTTCGTCTGCGGTGATGACTTCCGCTTTGGCCACAAAGGCGAGGGAAACTGCGATATGCTGCGGGAATTTTGCAAGGAATTTGGTCTACCCTGCATAGTCGTTCCGGAACAAACTCTGGACGGCAGCCGCATCTCCTCCACACGGATTCGGGCATTGCTGGAGCAGGGAGATATGGAAAATGTCAACCGCCTGCTGGGACATCCCTATGCCCTTACAGGCAAGGTAACTGCCGGTCAGCAATTGGGCAGAACATTGGGCTTCCCCACCGCCAACATTCCCTTCCCTGCTGAATTGGCTGCTCCCAAGTTTGGTGTTTATATCTCCGTGGCGCTGATTGGAGATGGGACCTATGCGGCTCTGACCAACTTAGGTGTCCGCCCCACCGTAAATGGTGATGGCATTATCGCAGAGGTGCATCTGCTGGACTTTGACGGCGACCTGTACGGCCAGGAGATCACCGTGGCATTCCACCGCTTTCTCCGGCCGGAAAAGAAGTTCCATTCCATAGAGGAATTAAAGGCGCAGATTGGAAAAGATGTTGCCAGAATCCGGGAAATGCTATAAAAAACCCAAGATAACCGGGAAAAAATTGAAATTTTCCCTTTACAATTGGAAAAACTTATGATAAGATAGTCGGGCTGGCTATGGCCCGCAGATAATTTATATGCCCACTGCTCAGTTTCGGGACGACACCGACCCTTTACTTGGCGTGAGGCGAAATCAAAGAAAGGTGGATTTTATTATGATTCAGAAAGAAAAGAAGACCCAGGTTATCCTGGAGAACGCAACCCACGAGGGCGACACCGGTTCTGCTGAAGTACAGGTTGCCATCCTCACCGCTCGTATCAACGAACTGACCGATCACCTGCGTACCCACAAGCACGACAACCACTCCCGCCGTGGTCTGCTGATGATGGTTGGTAAGCGTCGTAAGATGCTGGATTATCTGGCAAACAAGGACATCAACCGTTACCGTGCGCTGATCGCCAAACTGG
>JAFXBH010000281.1 GCA_017521875.1 Oscillospiraceae bacterium | reverse complement strand
GTTTCTGTACTCCCACCCAACAAAATCGAACCTTACAGAATTTGCGGGCCGGTCAAGTGGATTTGATTATCGGTACGCACAAGTTACTTCAAAAAACTGTGGAATTTAAAGATTTGGGCCTGTTAATCGTAGACGAAGAACAGCGGTTCGGTGTCAGCCATAAAGAACGGCTGAAGGAGATCTCCAAAGGCGTAGATGTGTTGACTTTGTCTGCCACACCCATTCCCAGAACGCTTAATATGGCACTGTCCGGTATTCGGGATATGTCTACCATTGAAGAGCCTCCCTCTGACCGATACCCGGTACAGACATATGTTATGGAGCATAACAATGCCGTATTGGATGATGCCATTCGTCGGGAAATTGAACGAGGCGGTCAGGTATATTATCTTCATAACCGCGTTGAAACCATTGATCGATGCGCTGCTGCTCTGAAAAATCGGATTCCCAACATCAGTGTGGCGGTTGCTCACGGAAAAATGGGCGAAGATGCCCTGAGCGATGTAATGCGTGCCATGTCCGATGGAGAAATTCAGGTGTTGGTTTGTACCACTATCATCGAGACCGGCCTGGATATTTCCAATGTAAACACACTGATTATTGAGAACGCTGATCGATTTGGTCTGAGTCAACTCCATCAACTACGTGGTCGAGTGGGTCGATCCGCTCGACACGCCTATGCCTACTTCACCTATCGACCAGACAAATCCTTAACAGAGGTTGCCGAAAAACGACTCTCTGCCATACGGGATTTTGCAGAATTCGGTTCCGGATTTAAGATTGCAATGCGCGATCTGGAAATACGCGGCGCAGGCAACCTGCTGGGCGCTGAACAGTCCGGTCATATGATGTCTGTCGGTTACGACATGTATCTGAAACTGCTGGACGAAGCCGTTCTGGAAGAACGGGGAGAAAAACCCAAGGAGCCGGACTGTTCGGCAGATTTGAACATTACCGCCAATGTAGATAATCGGTATGTATCCAGAGGCGAAGAGCGAATGGATCTGTATCGAAGAATGGCCGCAATACGTTCTCAAGAAGATGCCGATGATCTCCTTGACGAAATCATCGACCGTTACGGCGATCCACCTAAGGGTGTCCTGAATCTGATTGAAGTTGCATTGCTGCGCGCTAACGCCCGGAGCGTGGGTATATGCGACATTCGTCAAAGAGGTGGCGATGTTCACTTCACCCTGACAAATCTGAACTTAGAGGCTGTCAGCGCCCTGTGCAATGACTCTGATTATAAAAATCGAATCCAGTTTGTTGCCACAGCAAAAGAACCTACGCTGAAACTGAAACTGGCAAGCGGTGTAGACAGTTTACGGCAATCAAAAATCTTTATTGAAAAATACAAGCAATATGTATAAAAAATGCGTGCTGCCTAATGGCAGCACGCATTATTCTTTTACGCGAACATCCAAATGGTATTCAATATGTCCGGCAGCATTTTGTTCGATCTCTACAGTATAGACCAAATCAATACTACCGCCCAGTTCAGTAATATTTGCCTCAATTTTTGTGGCGCATACTGTCAGCATCAATGCGCCAAATTCGGTACGATACAAAGAATCGTGTGGAATATTCTCACGGAAAACCATTTCAGAATTCAATTTACCGGTTCGAATCAGGGTTACAACGCCCTTTTGGATTTCAAAAGTTGTGGAGACGCCTTGCAGGCCAGTCAGGTCGCTTTCCTCATAGCAAAGCCTCCAACCGTTATTTACTTCCTCTAACGTTCCCTCTGTAACAAGTTCAATGGTATCCGGCTCCTGATCCACATAATTCTGCCGACCGCACAAGGACAGGACAACTGCTTTTTTCATCAGTTATGCCTCCATAGCCAGTTCAAGCAGCCGGTCAATCAGTGCACCATAAGGTATACCACTTGCGTTCATTAGTTTGGGATACATGGAAATGGAGGTAAAGCCGGGTAAAGTATTTATTTCATTAAATACAACACGATCATCTTTGCGGGTAACAAAGAAATCTACACGACTAAGCCCCTGACAACCAATGGCTTTATACACCTGAATGGCTCTCTCCCGCAGTTCCTCAGAAACCTCATCGGATACACGGGCCGGAATATAAGCAACCGAAGTATCTGTCAGATATTTGGCATCGTAATCATAGAATTCTGCGCCGGAGTCAATTTCGCCCACCACAGACGCAACAGGCGTGTCATTACCCAGAACTGCAACTTCTACCTCGCGGCCATCAATAAACTCTTCCACAAGGATCTTTTCGTCAAATCTTCCAGCCTTGATCAAGGCATTTTTTAATTCTTCCCGGTTGTTTGCCTTGGAGACACCTACAGATGAGCCGGTACCGGCGGGCTTTACAAACACAGGATAGGAGAATGTCTGTTCAATCTCTGTCAGAATATCAACAATCTTCTTGCCTAATTCACTATTGCGCACCAAGTACCAAGAGGCCTGCGGTACTTTTGCATTATCTACCACCAACTTGGTAAGGGTTTTATCCATGGCAACCGCTGATGCAGAGATATGAGGGCCAACATAAGGAATACCAGCCATTTGTAAAAGGCCCTGCATTGCCCCGTCCTCGCCGTTTTCGCCGTGAAGAACCGGAAACACTACATCAATAGGTTCTGCCACCACACCGTCATCTACAAATCGCAGAAGGCCGTGGCCGCGGACAGGAGAGATAATTGCCTTACAGTTATCCGGATGGGTCATCCACTGCTCCCCGGGAAGCAAGGAATAATCTGTACCGCCAAAGAATATCCATTCCCCCTCCTTGGTGATACCAACAGGAAAGATATTGTACTTCTCTTTGTCCATATTATTTAAAACAGATTCAGCAGAGCGAAGAGAAACATCGTGCTCCGGACTGATTCCGCCAAACAGGACACACACATTGTATTTACGCATATAAACGCCTCATTATCTTATCATTTTAGCAACGCCTCACCGGCACGGAATATATCACCGGCGCCAACCGTCAGCACAACATCTCCCTCAGTGAGGGTCTTACGCAGATATTCCGTTACATCAGGCAATGTCTTGCAG
>JAFXBH010000280.1 GCA_017521875.1 Oscillospiraceae bacterium | reverse complement strand
CCAATACCATGCGGGATAAGGAAGCGGCTGTCCGCGATGGCCTTAGTTATATGACCTATGCCCCGGTGGTGTTCTTATCTGCACTTACCGGTCAGCGGGTGGACAAACTGTTTAGCGTGATTCAGGATGTGCATAAACAGAACACCAGCCGTATTACCACCGGTGCGCTGAACAGCGTTCTGGCAGATGCCACAGCCCGTGTACAGCCGCCCTCCGATAAGGGTCGCCGGCTGAAGATATATTATATGACCCAGGCAGGCACAAAGCCGCCCCATTTTGTGATCTTCTGTAATGATGCACGATTGTTCCATTTCTCCTACCAGAGATATTTGGAGAATCAAATTCGTGAGGTGTTTGGCTTGCAAGGCACCCCGGTGCGGATCACCATCCGCCAGAAGGGCGATAAGGAGGAGTAAGTATGTGGCTTCCTGTTCTGATCACATTCTTAGTAGGTTATCTGCTGGGCAATTTAAACGGCGCTTACAGTATGTCTGTGCTCATTGCCCACGAAGATGTGCGCACAAAAGGCAGCGGTAACGCCGGTCTTACAAACTTTATCCGTAATTTCGGCGCAGCCAACGGTTTGCTGGTTATTCTGATCGATGCAGGCAAAGCCGTTGTTTCCTGTCTGGCTGGCGGCCTGCTTTTGCAGTCTTACGGCTACTATACAGAAGGCGCTGCGCTGGGCGGTGTGGCAGTGATGTTAGGACATGCATTCCCTGCGCTTCTTGGATTTAGGGGCGGCAAGGGTATATTAAGCGGTCTGTTTATTGCCTTGGTGGTCGATTGGCGTATCGCACTGCTGATTTTGGCGGTGTTTGCCATCGCCTATTTTGCCACGCAGTATGTATCTTTAGGTTCTGTACTGGCTGCAGTAGCATTCGCTGTTGGTTTTATTGTTTTGCATTATGACAGTGTTTTTGTAGCAGTTTGCGGTGGGTTTATGGGACTTTTTGCGGTGTTTATGCACCGGGAGAATATTCGTCGCCTGCTCAAAGGTGAAGAGCGGAAAACGAACCTCTTTGGAAAGGGAGTAAAGAAATGAAAGCAGCGGTAATTGGCAGTGGTGCCTGGGGCACGGCTTTGGCTGTTGCACTGGCAAAAAACGGTCACCAAGTTGTTATTTGGACCTTTGAAAAAGAATTGATCCCGCAAATCCGGGAGACGAAGGAAAACCCCAGACTCCCCGGTGTTGCATTACCGGATGCAGTTAGTATCAGCGATGATTACGCCTGCGCGAAAAATTGCGACTTGGTGGTCATTGCTTGTCCATCCTTTCCCATTCGCAGTGTTTGTGAGGGTGTTGCGCCTTATATTAACGAAGATGCTGTTGTGGTATCGGTTGCCAAGGGCATTGAACGGGGCACACACCTGCGTATGAGCCAGGTGGTGGAAGAAGTAACCGGCAAAACTGTCGTGGTTCTCACCGGGCCCAGCCACGCAGAAGAGGTTGGCAGAAACTTGCCTACCGGCTGTTTGGCTGCCTGTAAGGATCGGGAAAAAGCGGAATTTGTGCAGCATGCTTTCTCGTCGGAGACTTTTCGGATCTATACCAGTCCCGATGCTGCAGGCGCAGAATTGGGCGCGGCGCTGAAAAATGTTATTGCGCTTTGTGCCGGTGTCACAGACGGTTTGGGCTACGGCGATAATACAAAAGCGATGCTGATGACCAGAGGTCTTACAGAAATCGCCCGCTTAGGTGTTGCGCTGGGCGCAAATAAGGACACCTTCGCCGGATTGGCTGGCGTTGGCGATCTAATCGTCACTTGTACTTCTATGCACTCCAGAAACCGCCGAGCAGGCATTCTTATCGGTCAGGGCAAAACTGCCCAAGAGGCAATGAATGAAGTGGGGGCTGTG
>JAFXBH010000279.1 GCA_017521875.1 Oscillospiraceae bacterium | reverse complement strand
TAAACTCCGCCAGAAAGTGGAAGCCGGTGCTATGTACATTCAGACCCAGGGCATCTTTGACCTGGATGTTCTGAAACGCTTCCTGGAAATGGTGGACAAGGCCGGTATCAAGACCCACATTATGGCCGGTATCATCCCCCTGAAGGGCGCTGGTGGTGCAAAGTACATGAACGAAAACGTTCCCGGTATCTCTGTTCCCCAGTCTATGATCGACCGCCTGGCCGCTGCTGCCGAAGAAGGCAAGGCAAAGGGTGTCAAGGGTCTGCCTGCTAAGTTGGGTATGGAAATGGCTGCCGAAATGATCGCCAAGATCAAGGACGAAAAACTGTGCGACGGCGTGCATGTCATGGCCATCGGCGCAGAAAAGAATGTACCTACCATTCTGGATATGGCCGGTATTTCTATCTAAAACAAGTAAAAACCCGGGTGCAATGCACCCGGGTTTTCTTATGCCCCTAACGCCCCCAGCAACAGAATTGGAAGATTATCCCGATATATCTGGTCAAACTGCTCCAACGGCAAGGGATTTTCCCCCTGCCCCACCTCGATGGTGTATCCCGGGCGGCGGAACTCCTGAATAAACCAGTCTTTGTATCCGGCAAATCCTGATTCGTATGGCACATTGGCCAGGGTATATCCGCTGGCTTCCGCCATTTTCTGCCCCAATTCCTCTGCCCCCGGCACCACAATATCCTGAAACTGCCAGTAAATCTCCTGTCCCTGGGCATGGTAAGCCAGCACCAGCGCCGGGTCAATATAGCGGGTATATTCCGCCAGTGCCCGGGATTCCAGTTGATTCAGCGGCGCGCGACCCACATAATCCCGAGGACCGGGGCTGGTAAAGCCTTGGGAGAACTTGATCTCTCTGGCCTGCAACCACCCTGCCGGGTACTGCAAATTCAGATCCACACCCAAAAGGTTGGCTTTCCAGCCGTTGGGAAACGGAATGGCGGGATAATTCTCTGCCAGCCGTTTGGCCAGATCGTACTGGATATTCCCCGGTGCGATTGCCCCGGTTACCAAATCCACCCCATCCGGATTGACCATAGGCACCATGTAGATGGTAGCGGCTGCTGCCACTTCCCGGGCGTTACGATCATAAATTCTGCCGTTGACTGCGATGGCTTCTGCCAATTCTTCCGCAAATTTCAGCAGCACCAGCGTGGTAATCCACTCGTTGGCGTGGTGGGACGCAGAGAAGATCACCTTCCGTGGGCCGCTCCCGATTACCATGGTGGGAATTGGCCTCTGAAAGGCAGTGGTGGCCAGCACCTCTGACCGGCAGAAGGGATATGTTCTCACAATTTTCTCAATGACCTGCTGATTCTCTGTCGATGTAATAGGTCTGTCAGTTTGAACAATCGCCATAAAATCACCTCCCGTCAGTCTATGCCACAAAGCAAAAAATGTTATGGGTAAAGACTTGCAAGTTGGGATAAAATGGAGTATGATAAGAAAAATTGAAGGAGGTGGGCAGATGGAACATCACAATCACGACCATGACCACGAACACGACCATTCCTATATGCACGCCCACGGCATTGCCCATTCCCACGGCCACGTCCACGAGAATCAAAAAGCAGTCATTAATCGGTTGGCCCGTGCCATTGGCCATCTGGAAAAGGTGAAGCGAATGGTGGAAGACGGCTACGACTGCTCCGATGTGCTGATTCAACTTGCCGCTGTCCGGTCTGCCTTGGACAACACCGGCAAAGTGATCCTGAAAGATCACATTCACCACTGTATGGTGGATGCCGTAGCCGCTGGGGACGACGCCGCCATTGACAGTCTGTGTGAAGCGGTGGACAAGTTTATGAAATAAGGGTTTCCCCAGAGAAATTCTCGAAAATTGTCGAAAAATAGCAGCCCCCCTTATCTTGCCATATAGGAAATTTTTTGGTATCCTATTGTGTGAAAGAGGAAGGGGGGTATGGTATTTGTATAAGTTGCTGATTGCTGATGCATCAGAGCCCTATGCTGAAGCGCTGCAACGGGCGCTGCAGCACGATTTTCACTTAAAAATCTGCAGCAACGGACCGACTGCATTGGCCGAATTGCCGCTGTTTCAACCAGATGCTATGATCCTGAATCTGATGCTCCCCTACAAAGACGGATTGACCGTCCTCCACGAAGCCGCCTTCCGCCCGAAGGTGATTTTGGCCATCACCCCCTATGTAAACGAATATATTCGGCGTCAAGCGGTGGCTTTGGGCGTCCAGTTTATTATGATCATGCCTACCGTCAATGCCCTGCGGGTACGGCTGATGGATCTGATCGCCTCCAGCATGCCGGCGGCCGGCACGCCCCAAACCCAAGCCGCCACCCATTTGCACACTCTGAATTTCCTCACCCATTTGGACGGTTATCGGCAATTATGCGTAGCCATTCCTTTGTTTGCCCAAAATCCCCGGCAGAGTCTCTCCAAGGAACTCTACCCGGCGATTGCCAGAGAATTGGGATTGTCTGATGCCCGCAGCGTAGAGCACTCCGTTCGCAAAGCCATTGCCGCTGCCTGGGCAAAAAAGGATACCGTGGTCTGGGCCAACTATTTCCCTCCCGACGACGGAGACTACATCACCCGCCCCACCAACAAACAATTTATCGCCCAGATTGCAGAAAGACTGGTATTATAAAAGAACATCCTCGTGAAAAACCTTCACAAGGATGTTCTTTTAGCATTATATCAGCAACAGCCGGAAAGCGCCGTAGACACCGGCATCGTTGCCTAATGCGGCTTGGACAAATTCGGTTTCCGTACAGGCGTGGTAAGCATAGTGGGCAAAGTGCCGCTCCACACCCTCCAGTAAAGGTGCGCCGGCTTTGCTGACACCGCCGCCCAGCACCACCACTTCCGGGTCGATCACGCAGCAGATATTGGCAATAAACTCACCTAAGTACGCATACACTTGTTCCAGCACCTCTACGGCAGGGATATCACCGCCGGCAGCGGCATCAAACACATCTTTGCAGGCAAATTCTCTGCCCTGCAGCACCGACCGGTACGGTGTACTTTGCAAGTGTTTTTTCATCAGCCGTACAATTCCGGTTGCGGAGCAATACTGCTCTACGCACCCCTTTTTACCGCAGCCGCAGGATTCTGTTTCCGCCCTGTTCAACACCATATGGCCAATTTCACCGCCGGCGCCGTGGGCACCCATCAGCACATTACCGCCAACTACCATACCGCCGCCTACGCCGGTACCCAAGGTGATCATTACCATATTCCGGCAGCCTTGGCCGCCGCCTTTCCAGCACTCACCAAGGGCGGCTACGGTGGCGTCATTGCCGGCTACCACACGGAAACCAGTCAGACCACCCAGTTCTTCCTGCACATTCACGACCCCCCAACCCAGGTTGTCGCAGATATGTACCACACCGTCACCGGTGACTGCACCGGGTACACCAATACCGATGCCCAGGATATCCTCCCGGGCAACGCCCTTTTCTGCCATAAAACTTCCCAAAGATGCCGCAATATCCGGCAGAATCCCACTGCCATTATTCTCTATATTGGTCGGGATTTCCCATTTGAAAAGCAATTCGCCTTCCTGGGTAAAAAACACAATTTTCACCGTAGTGCCGCCTAAGTCCACGCCAAATCCATATTTCACAATCGACACCTCCTCTTTTTTTGTATTATACAGCATTCTGCAGAAAATGCCATCAATTTTTTATAAAATAATGAAAATAAATGATGTTATACTTGCGAAAAGTTCGGATTTGTTGTAACATATATTATATAATCCAGAAAGGACGGCGTACTTATTATGATTAAGGTGGATATTTCCAATATCTGGGAAGAACTCTCCCTTCCCGAACTGCTGAATGCAGAAAAGGAAGTTTTTGACGCGCATATGACTCTCTCTGAGGGCAACGGCGCCGGCAGCGATTTTCTTGGCTGGCTGGATCTTCCGGTAAACGAAGAGACAGAGGAGATTCGTCGCATTCAGGCTGCTGCCAAGCAGATCCGGTCTGATTCCGATGTATTTGTGGTCATCGGCATCGGTGGCTCCTACCTGGGCCCCCGGGCTGCTATTGAACTGATGCAGGGCTGCAATCACAACATTGGCAAGGGGAAAGGCAATCCGCAGATTTACTACGCCGGCAACACCCTGTCCACCCGGGCGTGGAATGAATTGCAGAGACTGCTGGAGGGCAAAGATTTCTCCATCGCCATTATCTCCAAGTCCGGCACTACCACCGAACCCGCCATCGCTACCCGGGCGCTGCGCTGGCTGCTGGAGCGGAAGTACGGCACAGAAGGCGCTAAGAAGCGTACCTACGCCATCACCGATCCCGTCAACGGTGCTCTGCGGCAAATGGCCAACGAGGAAGGTTGGGAGAGTTTTATCATTCCTCCCAATGTAGGCGGCCGTTACAGCGTGTTGACTGCCGTAGGTCTGCTGCCCTTGGCTGTGGCCGGTATCGACATTATGGAAATCATGCGGGGCGCATACGAGGCCAAACAGGCTTACGACATTCGCTCTTTTGAAAATCCCGTATGGCTGTATGCCGCGGCACGGAATCTTCTGTACCGAAAAGGCAAGGCCATTGAAATTCTGGAATCCTTTGAGCCCGGCTTCAAGATGATGGGCGGCTGGTGGCAGCAACTCTTCGGCGAATCCGAGGGCAAAGACGGCAAGGGCATCTTCCCTGTCTCTGCTGAATTCACTCCCGATCTCCACTCCCTGGGTCAGATGATCCAGCAGGGCGAACGGAACATCTTTGAAACCATGGTTCGGTTTGACGCCCCTGTCCAGAAACTCACCATCGGCGGTGATTACAAGAATCTGGACGGCCTGAACTACCTGGAAGGCAAGACTCTGGACTTTGTGGACGAACAGGCATTCCAAGGTACTCTGGCTGCCCATGTGGACGGCAATGTGCCCGTTATTACTATGGATATGGGTCAGTTGGACAATGCCAAGCTGGGTGAAATGTTCTATTTCTTCGAGCTGGCCTGCGGCGTTTCCGCCTAT
>JAFXBH010000278.1 GCA_017521875.1 Oscillospiraceae bacterium | reverse complement strand
GTATCAGTTGCCGCAGAAACCCACCGATGTTGCCGCCGGAATGCCCTCCCGGGGACGGAGATGGCTTGTGTGGTGGTTCTTGCGGCGGTGGTGGACTGTGGTGCTCCTGATAAGATGATGGCTCATCCACCCGGTTGCGGCGGTGAGAGCCGTCCTGCTGGGGTGTGTAGCGGTTATACATAGGATCACCTGCCCATACTTCCGAAAAATACCGATGCCATACCGGCCAGTTTGGCCGCCCGCATAGCCTTTTCCAATTTTTGAATTCGCTGACCGCTTAAATAAGGCCCAAGGGCTTGCAGCAGTGCCTGCTGCCGTGAATCAATACCGGTTTTTCCAATGAGGGATGTAATTTTCTGCACCATAGCCAAATCCAGTTCCGGCGCAGAATCATTCACAGGTGGCGGCGCAACCGCCTCTGATTGAAAATTCTGCGCAATGGACATAATCTTTTCCATCATCTGGGGATTATTCAGGATCGCCCCCAACTGAGACTCTAACCCGTCCATCACTTGCCCTCCAACTGTTTCATTAGCGCTTGTGCCTCAGGGGAGGAAAGCATTGCACTTAAATTTTTGCCTGCCCCTGCGTAATCCCCACTTTTGGCCTGGGCAACCACCTGCTCCAGAGAGGCACTGTCCTTCTGTTTCAGCAGGGCAATCAGTTGCTGACCGGCGGGACTCTTTGCCAAACGCATAACCTCTTGCATCGAAAAATCCTGATTTTTTTTCTCCATGACGATTGCCTCCTGTCCAAATGCCTGTTATAATATCCTAAAACAGTATATGCATAATAGGGGGCATCGGTGCACAATGAAAATACTGGTCTTATCAGATTCTCACTCTACTATGCGGTTTATGAAGAAGTGCGTGGAGCGATTAAAACCCGATGCTATTGTCCACTTGGGTGATCACTACGATGACGGAGAGACCCTTGGAGAACTGTATCCCCGGATTCCTCTGCACCAGGTAGCCGGCAATTGCGACCGATACCGTTGCCCTATTCACGCCCGGGAGATGCTTTGCTACCCTTTGGGCGGTGTGATGACCTATATGACCCACGGACACCGGGAACAGGTAAAGTCCGGCATTGGCGGTCTTGTGGCGGAAGCCCGGCGATATAACGCCCAGGTGGCTCTCTACGGTCATACCCATATACCATACTGTCGACAGGAGGAAGACGGCCTGTGGATTTTAAATCCCGGCAGTGCCAGTCATTCAGCCGGCATTTTGAAAACCGACGGGCAGGCAGTCACCGCCTGTTATCTGATCACGGAAGCGGATTTGGAGGAAAAACTATGATATTAACTGTAGATATTGGAAACTCTAATATTGTATTGGGTGGCGTCCGGGAGGATACCATCGTATTTGAAGCCAGACTGCGTACGGAATCCACTAAGACATCGGATCAGTATTGTGTTGATCTGAAGATTTTACTGGATGTGTACGATGTCAACCCCGGGGACATTGAAGGTTGTATTATTTCCTCTGTTGTGCCCCAGGTACTGAACTCTTTCCAGACTGCCGTGAAAAAACTCACCGGCAAGACCAGCCTGGTGGTTGGCCCCGGCATCAAAACCGGCCTGGATATCCGCTTGGAAAATCCGGGACAGACCGGCGCAGACCTGGTAGTGGCAGAAGTGGCGGCTCTGCGGGAACATAAACCCCCGCTGATTGTCATTGATATGGGCACGGCCACCACTATGTCGGTGTTGGATAAGAATGGCGCCCATATTGGCGGTTGTATTATTCCCGGTGTGCGGATTTCTATGGATGCCCTGACCGACAGAACGGCATTGCTTCCCGGTCTGCAACTGGATCAGCCCAAACGGGCCATCGGCCGTAATACCATTGATGCCATGCGTTCCGGTATTATGATGGGCACAGCCTGTATGCTGGACGGTATGGTGGAACGGATGGAGCAGGAACTGGGTTGCAAGACCACAGTGATTGCCACCGGCGGCATTGCCAAGTTTATCGTGCCTTTGTGCAAGACCCCTATCGTTTATGACAAGGACTTGCTGATCAAAGGTTTGGTCGCGCTGTACCGGGACAACAAGAAGAAGTAATTATTGCAGTACCACCAGCAGAAGCAGAATTGCGGCAGTTCCCATACCGCAGGCAGCAACCAAAGCACCATCTAAAACCCTGTGAAAGATTTCACGGCGGGTTGCGGCATTGGGATATGTGATTATGGGACGACGAACGGGTTTGTAGACAGCAGTTTTCATTTGCGTTACCTCCTTAATATATCTTATGCTGTCAGTATACCGGCTAATTCGTACAATAAAACGGACTAATTATATCCCGCAAAATTGCCCTTGCAAGGATGCTTTTGCCGTGATAGAATAGAACAAAAGTGATTGTATTTGGAGGCGTAGCCTATGGGTGAATCTCAGAATAAGTTCAAATCTTTCTTGAATAATGTTTGGCAGACTCTGAAACTGACCGGCAAGTGGACTTATCAACTGCGGAGTCTGGTGATGTCCATTCCTGTGTTTGTCTGCGCTCTGGTGCTGGCAATCCGGAATGCCCGGTTGCTGCCGGATATGGTGGGCATCAATATTTTGGCCAGCGGTGGTTACCAGTGGATGGTTTCCCGCACAGCCGCAGTTTTGTACCCGTTAGGGACAACTGTGATCTGCCTGGTAATGGCGCTGTGTTCCAAAAAGCCGCTGTTTCCTTGGCTGATCAGCCTGTTTTCTTTGATTTTACCCATTGTGTTGTGGGTTGTAAATTCGTTTACCGCTTAAATCATTTTAATTTCTACTGGAAGAAAGAAAGGGAATTGTATGAAAAAGATCAGTTGTGCAATTTTGGGCTACGGAGACCGTGGCTCCTGCTATGGCGCATATGCCAACAATGAGCCGGAAGAACTGGAAGTGGTTGCCATCATAGATGTCAGCGAGCACAGACGGCAAAAAGGCAAGGAAGACTATAACCTGCAGGATCACCAGTTGTTTGATAATCTGGACGAGTTCCTGGCTGCTAACATTACCTGCGATGTGGTGATCAACTCCACTATGGATCAGATGCACTATGAAACCACCATGAAACTCCTGGATAAGGGATATAATGTCTTGCTGGAAAAACCTGTAACTGGTAAAGTGGAAGAACTGTTGGCAATTCGGCAAAAGGCAGAGGAAAAGAATTGCGAGGTAATTGTGTGCCATGTGCTGAGATATACACCGTACTATTCTACAATCAAGCAGGTGGTTGATAGCGGAAGACTGGGCAAAATCATGAATATTCAGTTGAATGAACATGTATGGCATGGCCATTTCGTAAATGCTTTTGTCCGTGGTAAGTGGCGCAGCGAAAAAGAATGCGGCAGTGGTCTGTTGTTGGCAAAATGCTGTCACGATACAGATTTGATGTGCTGGCTGAATAATGTGACCACACCGGTATTTGTCAGTTCCTTTGGTTCAAAATCTATGTACACTGAGGCAAATGCACCGGAAGGCGCAACCCAGTACTGCTATGAATGTCCCCATCGGGATACCTGTATGTTCAATGCTGAAAAGTTTGAACTGGAAAAGGATTTCTGTCCCCAATACACTTGGGCAGACACCCACAAGCCGTGGCAAGAATTGACCGAAGAGGAAAAACGGGAATTCCTGAAGAAGGATACATACGGTCAGTGCGTATACAAGGTGGATATGGATATCGTGGACCGCCAGTGTGTTTCGGTGGAATTTGCAAACGGTTCTGTTGGCACACTGAATTTGGTAGGTGGCGCAAGTAAGGCCGGTCGACACATCCATATTATTTGTGAGTTCGGTGAAATTGTGGGCTATGTGGAAGATAACAAAGTGATCGTACGCACATTTGACCAGGATGAAGTGTGGTATCATGATGAAATTCTTGACCTCAGCGAGGAATATGACGCAGGCGATGTGGATAACTCTGTCACAGGCCATTACGGCGGTGACTACCACATTATGAAGGATTTGGTTCGCTACTTAAATGGCGAAGGCACATCCGTTGCCACAACGGTGATTCAGGACTCTGTTAATTCTCACCTGATTTGCTATGCAGCAGAAAAGGCAAGAAAAGAAAAAGTGGTTGTCAATTTGAAAACAGAATATTAAAGAAAAGCGTTGCAGTATAAACTTATACTGCAACGCTTTTTCAAATTTATCATGCTGTCATTGATTGATCAGTTTGATCAAATCTTCCATAGTGTGGGCAATGGCAATAGCCCCGGCCTTTTCCATTTCCTCTACCTTTCCGTAGCCCCAGGCGACGCCAATGGTGGCAATGCCGTGGGCAGAAGCGCCGCGGACATCAAATTCCGTATCGCCAATCATCAGGATGTTCTCCGGAGTGCCGATTTTGTCCATCAGATAGGCAATCACATCCGCCTTGTGAACCCGTGTGCCGTCTAAGGTAGCGCCGCAGATCACCTCAAAGTAATCCGTCAGATCAAACTTTGCCAGCACTTCCAAAGCGGTCACCTCCGGTTTGGAGGTAGCAACAAAGAGGCGATGACCCTGCTTTTTCAGAGTGTCCAGCGCCTGATGAATGCCGGGGTAGGGAGCATTCTCAAACTTACCTACCACCAAATACCGACTGCGGAATACATCGATGGCCTCCTGGGTTTTATCCGCAGGCACACCGAACTTCATAAAGTTGTGATCCAGCGGCGGACCTACAAATACACCCATCTCCTCCCGGGAGGGAACCGGCAGACCGAAATGTTCCAGCGCCAAGGTGGCGCAGTTGATAATGCCTTCTCCGGAATCGGTGAGCGTTCCGTCCAAGTCAAAAAAGATCGCTTTCGGGGTCATAGTGGATTACCTCCTAGTTAGAGTGCAGCCATTGACTGATGGCCGGGAAAAAGTTTTGGAAGCGGTCAAAGGTGTTGTAACTGTCTCTTTGCTCCAGCGGTGTGGTGGTGGAACCAATTTCCACAGTCAAAGAGGGGATTCCAAGAAAATCCATAGCCCAGTCCTTGTAGCCTGCGCCGGTTGTGCCGTCGTAGGAGATAGGGGTGTATCCTGTGACCTGAGAAACCGCCTTTGCCAGAGTGTAAGACTGATCGTTCACCGGTTGTCGTTTACCATACTGATAGTATAGAACACTGCCGTGGGAATGGAGACTGATGGTGGCATCAAACTGCCGACTCTGGGTATAGTCAGCCAGCGCCCTGGCCTCTGCTGCG
>JAFXBH010000277.1 GCA_017521875.1 Oscillospiraceae bacterium | reverse complement strand
GAGAAGGAGGAATGGATATGACCGAACAACCGGCTTTGCCCCACAAACTTACATTGGATCAGAGAAAGAATCTGACGGTGACCGGCGTCACCGAAGTGATCAGTTTTGACGAGACTGCTGTGATCGCCAGAACCCAACAAGGAACGCTGGTGGTCCAGGGGAAAGATTTGCAACTGAAGACACTGCTGCCGGAGGGTGGACAAGTGGCGGTGGAGGGGCATATTTCTGCCCTGACTTATGAAGAACCTCGGCCTGCCGGTTCCTTTTGGCGGCGCCTGATGGAATGACCGCGCCGGGTGTGGCATTCAGCCGGTTTCTCATTGGCCTGGTGCTGGGCGGTGTTTTGGGGGTGGTGTACGGATTTTTGCGACCCCTGCGGAGAAACAGAAAAACATTGCCGGATCTGCTCTTCGTGTTGGCTGCCGGGTGGGTGTATCTGTACTACGGATTTGCCATCTGTCGGGGGGATCTACGGCTGGGATACACTGCCACGCCCATTGCCGGCGCCATTGTGTGGGACAGGACTGTGGGTCTGTGGCTACGGCCTGTGCCGGAGAAATTTTGGGCGTGGATCGGAAAAATCCTCCATCCGGTGGGGAGAAGTTTAAAAAAATTTTGGAAATGGGCAAAATTTCTCTTTGCAAGTGGGAAAAAATGGGGTACAATAAAGTGGAAGAGTTATGCGCAAAAGAAGAAATCCGGGAAAGGAGCAGAGCATCATGGCAAAAAACAATCCCTTCAGTCACATTCGTCTGGTATACCGCCGCAGTTCCACACTGGTGAAGTGCGTGGTACTAATGGCTATCGTGTTGTCTACGGTGGCGCTGATCGCTCTGCGGATCTCTATCCAGTCCGCCCGGAAAGACCAGGCGGATCTGCAGTTGCAGGCCGCGCAACTTCAACAGGAAAACCGCAATCTGGCTAAGCAGATCGCAGAACTGGGTACGGTGGAAAGCGTGAAGCGGATCGCAACCCTGGAGTTGGGGTTGGTAGACCCGGATACCCAGTTTTTTACACCCAGCAATTAAAATGGAGGAAGCAGTTTCGTATATGGAATTAACAGTTGGAGCAATTCTGGAAGGAAAAGTCAAGTCTATCACCAATTTTGGCGCGTTTATCACCCTGCCGGAGAATAAGACCGGATTGGTACATATCTCTGAGGTGTCCAATACCTATGTCAGTGACATCCGGCAGCACCTGACGGAAGGGCAGGATGTGAAGGTGATGGTTCTCAGCGCAGAGGCAGGGAAGGTAAACCTGTCAATCAAACGGCTGGAGGCTAAGCCTCAGAAAGAAGAACGGCCCGTCCGTCGGGAAGGCGCGCCGGCGCCCCGTCCTGCCCGGACTGCTCCTACACCCCCTCCTGCGCCTAAGACCGCAGATCAACTGTTTGAAGAAAAACTCAAGCAGTTTATGAACGAGTCCGACAGCAAAATTTCTTCCCTTCGGCAGTATTCTGACCATCGGACCAAGAGCCGGAGAAGATAATTTTTGCAGGGAGGATAGTATGGCAACAGTTGTGATCACCGGCGGCAGCCGGGGTATTGGCGCAGCGGCAGTCCGGCAGTTTGCCGGGCGGAGAGATCGGGTGTATTTCCTGTATGAAAAAGCCCACGATCAGGCCAAAGCCGTAGCCGCAGAGACCGGCGCTACCGCCATTTGCTGCGATGTGGCAGATATGCAGGCAGTGAAGACCGCCTTTTCCCAAATTCCGGAGGTAGATGTGCTGGTGTGCAACGCAGGCATTTGCGTCAGCGGTCTGCTGCAGGACTTGCAGGAAGAGCAGTGGGACAGGCAGTTTGATGTAAATGTGAAAGGCATCTACCACTGCATCAAAGCCGCGCTTCCGTCTTTTTTGGAAAAACAGTCCGGCAGTATCATCACCGTTAGTTCCATGTGGGGGCAGGTGGGTGCATCCTGTGAGGTGGCGTACTCTGCTACCAAAGGGGCGGTGATCGCCCTGACCAAAGCCCTGGCCCAGGAGTTAGGGCCGGCAGGTATTCGGGTAAACTGTATCGCTCCCGGTGTGATCGAGACGGATATGTGCGCCGGGGTAGACCCGGAGATTATGAATCAACTGAAAGACCAAACTCCCGTAGGCAGAAACGGCAGACCGGAGGATGTGGCGAAGGCTATGGTATACCTGGCCGACGCGGAATTTGTTACCGGACATATATTGTCGGTCAACGGCGGTTTTGTATTATAAATTTACTTTGGAGGACAAAGATATGAAATTGGCAATTGCTTGCGATCACGGCGCATTGGCGCTGAAAAACGCTCTGGTTTCCCGCCTGGAAAAGCAGGGATATGAAGTGAAGGACTTCGGTACTTACACATTGGATAGTTGCGATTATCCGGATTTTGCCGCTCCCGCAGCCCAGGCCGTGGCTGCCGGCGAGTGTGAAAAGGGCATCGTGCTTTGCACCACCGGCATCGGCGTGTCCATCACCGCCAATAAGGTGAAAGGCATTCGCTGCGCTCTGCTCAGCGATGTGATGAGCGCCCGGATGACCCGGGAGCATAACGACACCAATATGATGGCCATCGGTGCCGGTGTGGTGGGTCAGATGCTGGCCTTTGAGATCGTGGATACCTGGCTGGGTACGGAATTTTCCCACGATGCCCGGCATCAGCGCCGCATCGACAAAATGATGGCTCTGGAGAAATAAGAGGAAACATAAAAGCGGTGTGCAATTTAGCACACCGCTTTTTATTTTTACTTTTCAATTTCTTCGGTGAAGGACTTCTTGTCGGATGCGCCAAAGTAGGCAGAACCGGCGACGAATACATTTGCGCCGTTGGCCTTACATTCTTTCACGGTATTCAGATCCACGCCGCCGTCTACCTCCAGGTAACAGGTGGGGTTGACCTTATCCAACATTTCCCGCAGTTGCTTTACCTTGGGCATCATATCGGCCATAAATTTCTGGCCGCCGAAGCCGGGTTCCACAGTCATTACCAACACCAGATCCACCAAAGGCAGGTATTCTGCGATTGCCTCGGCAGGGGTCTTGGGCTTGACCACGATGCCGGGTTTGACACCCAGAGACCGGATCAGTTCCAAAGTCTTGCGGATATTTTCGGGGGTATCTGCTTCCACATGGATGGTTAAGTAATCAGCGCCGGCCTTGCAGAAGTTCTCTGCATACTTGATGGGGGTGTCGATCATCAGGTGGACATCCAGTACCAGGTCGGTAATGGGCCGCATAGATTTTACCAGAGAGTAGCCGAAGGACAGATTGGGGACGAAATGGCCGTCCATAATGTCCACATGGAGCCACTTAACGCCGTTTTCCTTACAGGCGGTGAAGTCCCGCTGCATATTCATATAATCGCAGGAGAGAATCGAAGGTGCTAAAATACCCATAGTTGTTTCCTCACATTTTCTTGTTATTTTCCAGCAGGTCTGCCAGAGTGATGCCTTCAAAAAATTCGTTGATCATACTGTCCAGTTTGTCCCACATAGGTTTGGTCTGGCAGCAGGAAGAACGGCCGCAGGCGGCAGGGCCTTCGCTGGTACAGGAGACTGCAGCCAGAGAGCCTTCTGTCAGTTTCAGAATACTGCCTACGGTATACTGTTCCGGTTTCCGGTTCAGGCGATAGCCACCGCCTTTGCCGTGAACGGCGTCCACAAATCCGGCTTTGCTCAGCACGGTCATAATGGATTCCAAATACTTTTGCGAGATTCCTTCCGCCTCTGCAATTTCCTTCAGCGGAATAAAATCCTCTGCCCCTTTCATGGCAAAATGTACCATCACCCGCAGGGCATAGCGGCCCTTCGTTGATACGATCATAGTTCTCTTCTCCTCTGTTTAATGGCAGTGATCGCAGTGATCGCAATCGGGGAATTGCTTGGCGTCATAGGGGATGTTGTTCTTGTCGTAGTAATCCTTCAGGGCAGACTTGATGGCCTCTTCCGCCAGCACGGAGCAGTGGAGTTTGTGTGCCGGCAGACCGTGGAGGGCCTCGGCCACAGCGTCATTGGTCAGTTGCAACGCATCGGAAATGGGCTTGCCTTTGATCATCTCCGTGGCCATAGAGGAGGAGGCAATGGCAGAGCCGCAGCCAAAGGTTTCAAACTTCACATCAGTGATGATGTCGTTGTCGATTTTCAGATAAATTTTCATAATGTCGCCGCACTTGGCGTTGCCAACCTGGCCTACGCCATCGGCGTTTTCAATCACGCCCACATTCCGGGGGTGCATAAAGTGGTCCATTACCACTTCAGAATATAGTGCCATAGTTATTCTCCTTTATTACAGAATGTATTCTCTGATTCCGTTTTGCAGATCCCGCCAGACGGGGCTCATATTCCGCAGCAGTTCCACCACTTGGGGAACCACGGTGAGAATGTGATCCACTTCTTCTTCGGTGTTTTCGTGGCTCAAAGACAACCGCAGAGAGCCGTGGGCCACATCGTGTACCCGGCCGATGGCCAGCAGCACATGGCTGGGATCCAAAGAGCCGGAAGTGCAGGCGGAGCCGGAAGATGCGCAGATGCCCTGGGCATCCAGCAGCAGCAAAAGACTCTCGCCCTCAATGCCCTCAAAGCAGAAACTCACATTGCCCGGCAGACGGTTTTCCCGGTCGCCGTTCAGGGCGCAGTGGGGGATCGCAGACAGACCGGTGATCAGTTTCTCCCGCAGAGCAGTGACCTTGGCGGTGTGGGCATCCAGATTGGCACAGGCGTCTTCCAAAGCCGCCGCCATACCTACGATGCCGGGTAAGTTTTCCGTGCCGCCCCGCTTGCCCCGCTCCTGTGCGCCGCCTTCAATGATGTTGACCAGAGGTAGGCCACGACGGACATACAGAGCGCCCACACCCTTCGGGCCATGGAACTTATGACCGGACAGGGACAGCATATCAATGTTCTGCTCTTTCACCTGAATGTTTAAGTGACCGACGGCTTGTACCGCATCGGTGTGGAAGGGAACGCCGGCCTCCTTGCAAACAGCGCCGATCTCCGAAATGGGCAACACAGAGCCGATTTCATTGTTGGCATACATACAGGTTACCAGACAGGTGTCAGTGCGAATGGCGTCCCGAACATGCTGGGCGGTAATGTTGTGATTGTTCTTGACATCCAGAAGGGTGATCTCAAAGCCTTCTTTTTCCAGCGCATTCAGGGTGTGCAGCACGGCGTGATGCTCAAAAGCGGTGGAAATGATGTGCTTTTTGCCTTTCCGCGCGCCATAGAAGGCTGCGGAGCGAATGGCCTGGTTGTCCGCCTCGCTGCCGCCGGAAGTGAAGAAAATCTCCCGGGGCTCGCAGCCAAGGCATTTGGCCACCTTGGCTCTGGCTTCTTCCAAAATTTCTTTGGCCTCCTGACCTACGGTATGCAGACTGGAGGGATTTCCGTAATAGGTTTCAAAGCAGGGCATCATAGCCTGCAAAGCCTGTTGGCTTATTTTTGTAGTAGCAGCATTATCTGCGTAAACTTGCATAGTCATTCCTCCGGGAATATTTACCTAGTTATCGTATAGGTAATATACCATCATTTACCTACACTGTCAATAGGTTAGTATAGAATATTTTTGGAAAAGATTGCCGTTTCTCTCGACTTTTGCATGGTTTACAATGGCCGCTGCGAGGAATATTAACAGGGCAGACGAAAGGAGTGATCGGCGATGAAAAAAATTTGCTATTTCAGCGCATTGTTTTTAATGTGTATTTCCTTGCTGACGGTGGGTGTCAGCGCTACTAAAATGCTGGTGCCCGGCGGCCAGGTAGTGGGTCTTCAGTTGCAGGACAACACCGTGACCATTGCGGCGTTTGACAAGGCGTTAAGCGGGCCGGCCCAAAAAGCAGGATTGAAGGTGGGGGATCGGATCAAAACAGTCAATGGTCAGATCATTGAGAAATTGGAAGATGTGCGGTATGCTTTGGAACGCTCGGACGGTATGGTGGAGATGACGGTGGCACGGAACAAAAAGACGGATACGGTGCGGTTTGCTCCCAGTATTACTTCCGACGGCCCCAAAATGGGCATCTACCTAAAACAGGGAATCAGCGGTGTGGGTACGGTGTCCTGGTACGATCCGGATACGGGGAAATTTGCCATATTGGGTCACGGGGTCAACAGTCCCAAGGGAGAACTTTTGAATATGGTGTCCGGTACTGCATATAAAGCCACGGTGATGACTGTCCGCAAAGGGACTTGCGGAGAGCCTGGACAACTGATGGGAGCAATGAAAGAGACAGACCCGGTGGGTACGCTTTATAAAAACAGTAATCAGGGTGTTTTTGGCAAGACGCAGACCGGCTGGCCCGGCGAAAAACTCCCTGTGGGAACAAAGGAGGATGTGAAAACCGGCCCTGCGGTGATTCGTTCCGCGGTGAAAGATGACACCGTACAGGAATATTCTGTGGAGATTTTGAAGGTTTATCCCAACGCCGGCGGGGCAGGTCGGAATATTCTGCTGCAGATCACCGATCCGGCGCTGTTGGAAATCACCGGCGGCATCGTGCAGGGCATGAGCGGCAGTCCCATCATTCAAGACGGAAAACTGGTCGGCGCGGTGACCCATGTGCTGGTGAACGACCCCACCACGGGATATGGCATTTTTGTCGAAAATATGTTAGACGCAGCGGCCTAACGGGCGATCGCAGATCGCCCCTACGAACAGAAAAGATACACACCGTAGGGGCGAACTGTGTTCGCCCGCTTTTTGTTGCAAATTTGACCGCACTGTGATATGATAAAAGAAAAGGCGGTGAGCGGTAATGCGAAAACTTGGTATTCTATGTCTTGCTATAGTTCTTATCTTTATGTTGGGAGG
>JAFXBH010000276.1 GCA_017521875.1 Oscillospiraceae bacterium | reverse complement strand
CAAAGTGTTGCTGAAATTGGTGTGGCGAACATCATTTTCTACATCTTCACCGGTAATCAAAAGTTGAGCAACAGTATGATTAAATTCGCTGAATAATTTATCGTATATGTACATCAGTTCACACTGACCAACAGCGGCTGCCGCTTGTTTTGTGGGAATATCCTTGGGGCGCTCCTGCAATCCCAATTTACCAACACCCATAGCAATGGCGCCGGAAGAAACGACGATAACCTGATTGCCGGCATTTTTGATATCACTAATCACCTTGCAAAGTTCCTCCACACGGCGGATGTTTAAATGGCCTGTGGGGTAGGCAAGGGTGCTTGTGCCGATTTTGATTACAATTCTCATGGACATACCTCCAAGTATCTGTATTTCTTTATTATATATCGATTGCACCGGTAAATAAAGTGTTATTTTATAAATTTTTAGTTTCGTTTAAATAATATCCATTTTATTGATTATGTACTGGCTCTGATCATATTTCAGAGCCGGGATTTTAATTATCAAATCGGATTTGTTGTTTTTTAATCAGGGGATATACAGAGAGCCGATCGCTGTTTAAATCTGTATGATGCATGTTTATACCTGTAATTTGTGAATTTTCGTAAGTGGTATAATAATAGATACCTTTATCAGTGTTGCAGCAACTGGTGTATAAAGTTTTTTCGTATCCATCTCCGACCCTTACGCAGCCTTCCTGCTGAGAAACAGATTTCAAAATGTGGAAAAACTGCGTAATTCCGGCTTCATCAGTATCTACGCAGACGGAGTTCCATTTCGTAAATGCTGCCCGTATAAATCGGGAGGAAGAGGATAAATCCCCCGGTAAGCCAATTCCGCCCATTCCGCGGCTATAAGATCTTATTTGCAAATCAGGTGCGAAACGGTTTACCGGTTCTTCTCTGGTTAAGTTGATATAGTTGGAGATGTTTTGAATATGATAATCAAATGGTGGATTATTTGTTAAAACGCCGTAAGGATTGTCGTAAATTTGCAGACCGCTATCCGTGGGTTCAACTGTGATTGACTGTAAATGATCATCAACGATCCAATGGAGCGGACTGAGGGGAAATGCATCGTTATAAGCAATATCAACCAGGTTCACATTTTGAATCTTTTTCAATGCTTCTTCAGCAGTTTTACACTGAGCCAATATCCATGGTATAAACTCAAAGGGTGCGATGTTATCAAGGTTATTGTCAGGTGGATAATAAACTGCATTTCCCGGGAAATATAAGCCAGCCATGCTCAGTCCGTATTCGTTTGTTCCGTCAAAATAAAGCGGGTATCCATGATCTACCATCGCCATTCCGATAATTGAAAAATGGTTATATAATGATTTAACCATTTTGAAGTGAAAAGGGTAATTTCTTGGTGTAATTGTAACATTTTCACGATATGCAAATTCAAAATCAAGGTTGCGGCCGAAATAATGTTCCGCAGATTGAAAAGAAATGGCTGTACACACGGATAAATCCTCCTTCAATTTGTATAAAAATATACTCTCCGAATCCAATTAAGTTATTCGTAAATACCAGTTGCGTGATTGCAAAAATTGTAGTATAATTTCAGGAGAGAAACTATGTATTCTTTAAAGCCTTTCAAGGTAATTCTGAATTGTAGGTGAATGATTATGACATATGCATATTTTCCCGGATGTACATTGAAGACCAAGGGCAAGGATTTGGATAAATACGCAAGGGCTGCAGCATCTGCTTTAGACTTTGAACTGGCAGAATTGCCGCAATGGCAGTGCTGTGGTGCGGTGTATCCCATGGCAAAGGACGAGATTGCCACTCGGCTCAGTTCTGTTCGCGCTTTGGCAGATGCAAAAGCGCAGGGAAGGGAACTGGTGACATTGTGTTCTGCATGTCATCATGTGATCAAACGGGTAAATCTTGACGTGCAGAAAGATACAGAAATACAGGATAAAGTAAATCGTTATCTGAAACTGGACACCCCCTACGGCGGTGAAACCAACGTACTGCATTATCTGGAAGTTCTTCGTGACCGCGTTGGGTTTGATACACTGAAGTCCAAGGTAGTTAATCCGCTTACCGGCAGAAAGATCGGTGCTTACTACGGCTGCCTGCTTCTTCGTCCTGGCAAGGAAATGGGATTTGACAATCCTGAAAATCCCACAATTATCGAAGATTTTATTCGGGCTATCGGTGCAGAACCTGTGATCTATGCTCGGAGAAACGAATGCTGCGGTGGTTATTGCACCGTAGAAAATAAAGGTTACGCACAGAAAAAAGTAGATGCCATCATGGAAAATGCTAAAGCGTTAGGCGCTGAAATGCTGGTTACTGCTTGTCCTCTGTGTATGTATAACCTGAAGGAAAATGCAACCGACGGACTGGAAGTGAAGTACTTTACAGAACTTCTGGCAGAAGCCCTTGGTGTGAAGGAGGAAGCATAATGGTTGAATTTGTGAAAAGAATCTCCGGTGTTAATCCCAGAAAATGCATGAAGTGCGGTAAATGTACAGCATCCTGCCCTGCATTTGATGAGATGGAATTCCACCCCCATCAGTTTGTGGATATGGTGGAAAACGGACGGATTGATGAACTTATGAATTCCAAGGGTATCTACACTTGCCTGAGTTGTTTTGCATGTGTGGAGCGTTGCCCCAGAAGTGTTGAGCCGGCCAAATTGATTGAGGCAGTTAGAATCGCTGTGATCCGTCAGCAAGATAAGAATCACCTGAAACCGGATCAAATCCCGGCATTGCTGGATGACGAACTGCCTCAGCAGGCCATTACCAGCGCATTTAGAAAATACAGAAAGTGAGGAGAAGATAAATGCAGAGAATTGGCGTATTTGTCTGCTGGTGCGGCAGTAACATTGCTGCAACTGTAGATGTAGAAAAAGTATCTCAGGTTCTTGCACAGGAACCCGGTGTTGTTTTCTCCACCAACTACCAGTATATGTGCTCTCAGGCTGGTCAGGAGATGATCCAGGAGTCTATCCGCAAGTATAATCTGACTGGTGTTGTTGTTTGTTCTTGCTCTCCCAGAATGCACGAAGCCACCTTCCGTAAGACTTGCGAAAAGGCTGGCCTCAACGCCCATATGGTTGAGATTGCTAACATCCGTGAGCAGTGCTCCTGGATTCATAAAGACAAGGATGTTGCCACTGAGAAGGCCGTTGTTCTTGGCCGTGCTGCCATTGCAAAGGTTCACCTGAATTCTCCGTTGACCGCAGGACAGAGTCCTGTGAAAAAGCGTGCTTTGGTAATTGGCGGTGGTATTGCCGGTATTCAGACCGCTCTGGATATTGCAGATGCAGGTTTTGAAGTGGATATCGTGGAAAAGAAGCCTACCATTGGCGGCAAAATGACCCAGATCGATAAGACTTTCCCCACATTGGACTGCGCTGCTTGTATTCTGACCCCCAAAATGGTGGATGCTGCTCAGAATGAAAAGATTCACATTTACTCCTATTCTGAAGTGGAGAGCGTAAAGGGATTTGTTGGTAATTTTAAGGTCACCATTAAGAAAAAGGCTCGCTATGTGGACGAGACCAAGTGTACCGGCTGCGGTCTGTGTACTGAAAAATGTCCCCAGAAGAAAGTTCCCAATGAATTTAACCTTGGTCTGGATAACCGTCGCGCAATCTATATTCCTTTTGCGCAGGCAGTTCCGAAGGTTGCTACCATTGATGCAGACTACTGCACCATGCTGAAAACCGGTAAGTGTGGTGTTTGCTCCAAAGTTTGTACTGCCGGCGCTATTGATTACAAACAGAAAGATCAAATGATTGAGCAGGAATATGGCGCAATCGTGGTTGCAACAGGCTTTAATCCTATTAAGTTGGACAAGTACGATGAGTTTGCTTATTCCCAGAGTCCTGATGTGGTTACCAGCTTGGAATTTGAGCGTCTCATGAATGCAGCCGGTCCTACCGGTGGCACTTTGCTTCGCCCCTCCGACGGAACACATCCCCACACCATTGTCTTTGTGCAGTGTGTTGGTTCTCGTTGTGACGATGAGCGCGGCAAACCCTACTGCTCCAAGATTTGCTGTATGTATACGGCAAAGCACGCAATGCTCTGCCGTGAGAAATACCCGGACACTGATGTCTATGTATTTTACATTGATGTGCGTACATCCGGTAAAAACTTTGACGAATTCTATCGTCGTGCAGTGGAAGAATATGGCGTCCACTATGTTAAGGGTATGGTGGGCAAGGTTGTTCCCCAGGATGGCAAACTGAAAGTACAGGCTTCTGATCTGCTGGGCAATCAGCAACTGCACATCGATGCAGATATGGTGGTTTTGGCTGCAGCAATTGAACCTGATGAAACTGCTCGTCCCTTGGCTACCAAGTTGACTGCATCTATGGATACCAACGACTTCTTTACAGAAGCGCACCCCAAACTGCGTCCCGTTGAGAGTCCTACCGCCGGAATCTTCCTGTCCGGTGCGTGCCAGGGCCCCAAGGATATTCCTGAGACTGTTGCTCAGGCCAGCGCCGCAGCAGCGAAGGTAATTGGTTTGTTGTGCAAGGATAGTCTGACGTGCAATCCCTGCGTTGCGCAACCGGACGAATTGATGTGTAACGGTTGTAGCAGTTGTGAAAAGGTTTGTCCTTACGGTGCAATTACTTACGTGGATAAAGAATTCCGCGGACCCAACAGAACCACTTTGATTCGCCGTGTTGCACAGGTCAATCCTGCTGTATGTCAGGGCTGCGGCGCTTGTACTGTTGCCTGTCCCAGCGGCGCAATGGATCTGAAGGGATTCTCTAATAAACAAATCATGGCGGAGGTGGATGCAATATGTCGGTAAATGAACAATTCCAACCTACAATCGTAGCGTTTTGCTGTAACTGGTGTTCTTATGCCGGTGCTGACCTTTCCGGCACCAACCGTTTGCAATACCCTGCAAATGTAAAGATTATTCGCATTCCTTGCTCTTGCCGTTTAAACCCCATGTTTATTCTGCGTGCATTCCAAAAGGGTGCTGACGGTGTGATTCTTTGCGGTTGCCACCCCGGCGACTGCCACTACACCACCGGTAACTACTATGCCCGGCGCCGTATGACACTTCTGTTCTCTATGCTGGATTTCCTTGGCATCGAGCGTGGCAGAACCCGTGTGGAGTGGGTATCTGCGGCAGAAGGCGCAAAGTTTGCCGCGACAATGAATGATTTTGTAAAAACAATTACAGAACTTGGACCGAACCGGAGATTGGAGGACTTACGATGCAGCAAAGAATAAAAGAAAAAGCCATTGAATTGCTGAATAGTGGTGCCGTCAATCGTGTAATTGGCTGGAAAGTTGGCGAGTTCTTCTACGACCTGACACCTGCAGTGTTTGAGACTGCAGAGGAAGTGGAGAAGGAGTTTGTATATTCCGGCTTCTCCGGTGCCAATCTCTCTAAGTATGCCATTGCTCAGTCCAGAGCAGGCGGCAAAACTGCTATTTTTATTAAACCCTGTGATTCCTATTCTTTCCAGCAACTGCTAAAAGAACATAGAATTCTCAGAGATAATATCTATGTGGTGGGTATTGCCTGTGATGGTATGCTGGATATTGAAAAAATTCGTGGACTCGGTTGCGAGGGCGTTACTGCAGTCCGGGAAGAGGGCGACTCCTTACAGATTGAGACTCTCTATGGCAATCATACCCTGGATCGCAAAGATTGCCTGCTGGAACGTTGCAATGTATGTAAGAGCAAAAAGGTCGTCGTATTTGACGAAATGATTGGTGAGCAGGGTGAAGAGCAGGTTTCCTCTCGCTTTGATAGAGTTGCAGAACTGGAGGCAATGACGCCTGAAGAACGGTTTGCATTCTGGAGAGGGGAATTGTCCCGCTGCATTCGCTGCAATGCTTGCCGGAATGTTTGCCCTGCCTGCAGTTGTGAAAAGTGTGTATTTGACAATGATAAGTCCGGTGTTCGCAACAAGGCCGCGGCCGATCCTTTTGAAGAAAATCTGTTCCATATTATACGTGCTTTCCATGTGGCTGGTCGATGCACTGACTGCGGTGAATGTAGCCGAGTATGTCCTCAGAACATTCCTCTGCATTTGCTGAACCGGAAGTTCATCAAGGACATTAATGAACTGTACGGTGAGTACCAGGCTGGCGCCGATATGGAAACCAAATCCCCCTTGACCAACTTTAGCACCGATGACTGCGAGCCGTCTATTGTTCATGAAAGAGGAGGTGCTTGTTGATGAAAAGAATTGCATATGCTGAACTGGATGAATTGTTCTCTGCTCTCTCTGCGGAAAAGCAACTCTTTATCCCTGTTGATGACAGTACATCTCAAGCAAAATTCACTCTCTGGCAGAGCGGAATGAAGTTGTCCGATAAATTAAATACTGTACGCAGCGCAAAAGATCTGTTCTTCCCTCAAGTTGAAAATCTTGTGAATTTCAAGGTGTCCGGCAAGCAGATGGAAATCATTGAAAACCGTAATGCGGCTGAGCCGTTTGTTGTATTCGGTGTTCGTGCTTGCGATTGCCGCAGTTTTGATATTTTGGATACTGTTTTCCTCAGCGATCCTGTAGACACATTTTATCAGACCCGCCGGGAAAACGGTGTAGTGATCACTATGGCCTGCAATAAGCCTGCTGAGACTTGTTTCTGTGGTGCATTCGGCATTGATGCAGCCAACCCTGCGGGAGATATTACCTGCTGGCAGGATGACGATTACCTGTACTGGCAAGCAAATACTGAAAAGGGTGTTGCTCTCACCGAAACCCTTTCAATGCTGACAGATTGTGATGAAAAGGAAATTGCTCCCATTCAAGAAAAGACTCGTGAGATCCTGAAGAAACTGCCGCTGAATGACTTGGATCTGTCCGATCTGAAGGAGCAGGAACTGCTGAAACTGTTCAACTGCGATGTTTGGGCAGAACTGTCCGAAAGTTGCTTGGGTTGCGGTACTTGTACATTTATCTGCCCCACCTGCCAGTGCTACGATGTGCAGGACTTTGACAACGGCAGGGAAGTGCGTCGCTTCCGTTGCTGGGACAGTTGTATGTACTCTGATTTTACAATGATGGCCCATGGCACTAACAGACCTACACAGAAGGAGCGCTTCCGTCAGCGGTTTATGCACAAACTTGTGTACTACCCCAACAATAATGACGGTGTATTTGGCTGTGTCGGCTGCGGCAGATGCTTACAGAAGTGCCCTATTCACATGAATATTGTGAAGGTAGCAAAGAAATTAAAGGAGGCAATCAAATGAGACAAGACCCTTTGATTCCTATGCTGGGTGAAGTGACTATGATCCGCACCGATACACCGGATGTCAAGACATTCCGTGTGGTTGGCGTGGATGGCAAAAAACCCTTTGTGCATATTCCTGGCCAGTGCGCCATGCTTTCCATCCCAGGTGTTGGTGAAGCACTGTTCTCTATTACATCTTCTCCTACTGAGGAAGATTTTGT
>JAFXBH010000275.1 GCA_017521875.1 Oscillospiraceae bacterium | reverse complement strand
TGATTGGCGACCGGGAAAATATAAAAGCATTTCTCCGTCGCAAGCAAAGGAGTGACTCCCATGTCTGATTTTCTGCACAATCTCCACTCTCCTCTGTTTTCCGGCATGACACCGGAGGAACAGCAGGCGGCGTTACATTGCATCGGCTATCATATCGGCGCGTTCCCCAAGGGCAGTATTATCGCCTTGGAAAACGACAACATCAAGCAGGTGGGCATTTTGCTTTCCGGTGCGGTGGATATGATCAAAGAGGATATTTGGGGCAACCGGTCTCTATTGATGCGGATCTACAAAGACGACCTGTTCGGCGAGACCTTTGCCTGCGGCACGGACAGTCAGTCTGTGGTTACTTTCACCGTCTCTCAGGACGCAGAGATCCTGTTTCTACCCTTTTGCAAAACGATGTGTAATTGCGCCAACAACTGCGGTCACCACCATAAGGTGATCGAAAATATGGTGCGGGTGATCGCCGACAAGACCCGGGAACTGCTGCGAAAAGTGGAAGTGGTCAGCAAGCGCACCATTCGGGAACGGGTGCTGGCGTACCTGTCCATACAGTCCCAACTGCAGAAATCCCGGTATCTGGAATTGCCCCTTGGTCGGCTGGAACTGGCAGACTACCTGTGCGTAGACCGCAGCGCCCTGACCCGGGAACTGGCTAAAATGAAAGAAGACGGTCTCATCGACTACGACCGGAACTGTTTCCGGCTGTTATAATTCTTCTGTCCCCGGCGGTTATGTGATAATTGTCACATAACCTGCTGGGGATTTTTGCTATACTGATTGCAAAAGGAGGGATCGTTATGTTAGACGGATGCCAAGGAAAACCCCGTACCCCCACCATTATTGAAAAGATTTGTCCCAACTGCGGTCACGAAATTGAGATGTTCTCCATCGACACCCAGATGCCCTGCGAGCATTGCGGGTTTATTGCTTACAACGATACCTTAAGTTGTGTACAGTGGTGTCAATACGCCAAAAAATGCGTGGGCGAAGCCATGTATGAAAAAATGATGGAAATCGCAAAGCAACAGAAAGAGGCGGGGTAAGGCTTTATGATACGCAGAATTATCACCATTGACGAAGAAAAATGCAACGGCTGCGGCCTGTGCGCCAGCGCCTGTCACGAAGGGGCCATCGGCATGGTAGACGGCAAGGCCCAACTGCTGCGGGAGGATTACTGCGACGGTTTGGGCGACTGTCTGCCTGCCTGTCCCACCGGGGCCATCACTTTCGTGGAGCGGGAAGCCCCGGCCTACAACGAAGCGGCCGTATTGGCCGCCAAAAAAGCCAAAGAAAACCCCCTGCCCTGCGGCTGTCCCGGCTCGGCCTGTCAGAGTATTGGGCAAAACACTTCGGCAGCCACGGCAAATGTCCCCAGTCGGCTGGCCAATTTCCCGGTACAACTGAAGTTAGTTCCTCCCAACGCCCCCTATTTTGACGGGGCTGACCTGCTGATCGCGGCGGATTGCACCGCCTTTGCCTACGGAAATTTCCATAACGACTTTATGAAGGGCAAAGTGACCCTGATCGGCTGCCCCAAATTGGATGGAGTGAATTACGCAGAAAAACTCACCCAGATTTTCGCAATTAACGATATTCGCTCTGTCACCGTGACCCGTATGACGGTGCCCTGCTGCGGCGGACTGCCTTTTGCGGTGCAAACGGCGATCCAAAATTCCGGCAAGGACATTCCCCTGCAGGTGGCAGTCATCGCTCCTGACGGGAAACTGGCGGGATAAATTTTCGATTTTTCAATGTTACCTCTCTTTTTCTTTTCAAAAAACACAGGCGGCCTAAGGCCGCCTGTGTTTTTTTAATCTTCTTCTCGTGGTACAGGAGTAACCACTGGTGTGCCGTCTCGGTTCAGTAAGGGAGTCAGGCCGCCGGAATAGCCGGACTGGGCGTACAAATAGTTCACGCCGGTCTTTCTGTCCACCAAAATGTAGGTG
>JAFXBH010000027.1 GCA_017521875.1 Oscillospiraceae bacterium | reverse complement strand
GCTTTTGCGTCCTCTGTTTTTCCGCCGGAGCAGGAAAAGTAGGTCGCTTCGATCAACATACCATCATAGGTCAGCACAAGATTCTTTGTTTGCAGCACCGCATCTTCGATCTTCCGGACAGCATCTTCCGTTCCGCCCTTTTGCAAATACTGATCTTTGTCGCAATAGCCTTGACAGCAGCCGGAATCGGTGCAGACCGCTGCATTGTCGTGTTTGGCGTTGCTCATCGTATAGAGTGTATATGTTCTGCTGACCACTGCCTGCGCCTTCAGCGCCTCTGTTTCAAAATCTGCCGGCATTTCATTCAGCAAAACAGATGTCAAATATGTATCCAGTTCCATATCATGCACTGTGCCGTCGTCAAACAGCACCGGGATCTTCCGGGCTTCCGGAACAGGCTGGTTGGATTCCTGCGGCTCGTCCTCTGTTGTAACCGGTGTGGTATATACTACGGTTGGCTGGGTTTCTTGCAAAATATTCTGCGGTTCATACCGCTCCCATATTGCAAACAAAACCGCCGGAAATACTACCCCCAACACCACTGCCACAAGAATATGATTGATTCGTTTAGGCAAATTCTCCACCTCCTCCCACATCATAGCAAATGTGATATTGTTTTTTTGCTGATTTTTGCTGGGAAGATATAGCAAATATGTGTCAATACTTGACATAATTCTCAGTCGCAAGTATAATTTATGTAACGATTTTTATCGAAACGGAGTTTGTTATGAAAAAAGTTGTTCGTGTTTTGATACCGCTGTTTCTTGTGCTGGTGATCCTGCTTTGCACTTTTTGGTATCTGTTTGTATATGACCGGGATTTTACAAGGGATATGCTTATCAATGCTGCCCGCAGTTCTGAGGAAAGAGGCAAGCACACTTTGGCTACCTGGTTTTATGATCTTGCCTATACCCATTCCAGTGATGATGAGACTGTCGCCATTGAACTGGCAGAGATGTACAAGAAAAACGGCAACTACACAAAGGCAGAAAATGCCCTTGCCAACGCCATTACAAATGGCGGCAACGTTGATCTTTACATTGCCCTGTGTCAGACTTACATTGAGCAAGACAAGTTGATGGATGCTGTCAATATGCTCAACAACATCACCAACCAGGACATCAAAGCGCAGATCGATGAAATGCGTCCTGCTGCGCCCACTCCCGGTGCAGATCAGCAGTCCGGCATTTATAAGCAGTATATTGCCGTTGAATTAAAAACAGACGGTGGCGATATTTACACATCCACCACAGTAGAATATCCCTCTGTAAAATCCGGCGCTTATACAGAGCCCATCCCCATGACCGACGGTGAAAACACCCTTTATGCTGTTGCCGTTAAGGACGGTCTTGTGAGCGAACTGGCAATTTACACCTATACCATTACCGGTGTTGTGGAAGAAGTGACCATTTCTGACTCCGCCATGGACACCGCCATCCGGGAAACATTGAAATTTGCATCGGATAAAAAGGTCCTTTCCAGCGATCTGTGGAAAATCGAAACCTTTGCCATTCCGGAAGGCGCGCAGAACTATGATGCT
>JAFXBH010000274.1 GCA_017521875.1 Oscillospiraceae bacterium | reverse complement strand
CGTTCTTCTATGGTAAGATGATGGTAGTTCATACGGATCCTCCTTTGGTGTTTGGTGTGTGGTAACTCTATTCTACCAGAGATCCGTATGAACTTCTCTTTATTTTTCTAAAGTGTTGCACTTGATAGTATAATTCACCTAATATAATAAAAGGAGCAACCAAACGGTTGCTCCTTAGTATGGGGTATTATCTCAGTACCCACCGAAAGTCAGGCAGCCAAACTGCTCCGGGCTGTGGAATGTAGACTCATAACGGTCAATGGGGCTCCACGCTATATAATGGGGATGAACAGTAGCATCGCCGCACTTATAGGTATTGCCGTAAAAATGGCTGCCCTCTGCGGGGGCAAAATCCGGGAAGAACCGACGGATAAAGGAAAAAGGAACTTTATAGGTCAGCACCCAGCCCTTATCGGTCATTTCCACCTGAATGTCAAACAGTTCCTGCACATTGGGAACCTGCAGGCGAATCAGATTGGGCAGGCAATCGCCAAAACCCAGATATATTGCCCGATTGGGGTTGATTTCAATATTAAAGTAGTCCATACGCTCTGTGGGACGGATAAAGAACTCCAGACAACTGTCATCACAGACAGGAGCCAGCGGGCCGCTTTCCTCCCGACGGATATTGGCTTCAACGGCTTCCTGACGCAGGTAGAATGCTTCATCATCCCAACATATTTGCGTTTGCGCAGTAATATCTACATGCTCTACCCACAATTGGTTATCAATGGGCATCACGGGAATTGTGCTCCAATCCGGTGCGCCCTGAATCTTCTTAATGGTATAGTTACGCATAGTTACACTCCCTTTTATTGCATTTTTGCTATATCCAATGCAGCATTATACAATCTGCAGAATTTTCGGTATTTTTGTTGCAGGGTATCACTGGGGTTCGGCTGGTAATGGCGGATCATCCGCACATCGCCGGCGGCTTCTTCCAGCGTTTTATACTGGCCTTCACTCCAGGCTGCGATCATGGCTGCACCCAGACATCCGGCTTCTGTAACTGCCGGGACTTCCACAGGCAATCCTGTGATATCCGCTTGCAGTTGACACCATACAGGACTCTTGGCGCCGCCGCCGGTGGCAACGATACTGCGGATCTTTGTGCCTTTGGATAAGATATCCTCCACATTTTTCCGCAAAACAAAGCACACGCCCTCCATCACGGCTTTGGCCATTTGCACCGCAGTGTGCTCCTGCCGCAAGCCAAAGAACACGCCGGTGGCTTCCCGGTCAAATTCCGGGGCGTTGGTACCCACCAAATATGGCAGGAATAACAGTCCTGTTTCCGGGGACGCCAGCAATTCTCTGTTTAAGGTGTCATAATCCATATTGTTCATACAGGTACGGCGGAACCAATCCAGGCACACGCCACCGCTTTCCATCACCGGCAGCATAATATAGGTATCCGGCAGGAAACCGTAATGCAGCGCCATATCGCAATCCGGATCAGGGATTCCCTCTGCCATAGCGGTCAGCACCATGGTAGTGCCGGTGGAGAGGGTCATACCGCCGGGAGCGGTATTACCGGTGCCGATCATACCGGCAAAATGATCCAGTGTACCGACATTTACTTTCGTGTCCGGGGTCAGGCCGGTTTTTGCCGCAATTTCCGGCAACACAGTGCCGGCCACGGTGCAGGGTTCCACCAGCGGTGGTAATTGGGTTTCGGCAATGCCAATGGCATCCAACATTTCGTTCCAGTAGCATTTACCGTAAATATCAAAGTAAAACGAGAAGGTTGCAATGGACATATCAGCGCACTTTTTGCCGGTGAGGCAGTAAACCACATAGTCCTTCAGCAGCATATAGGTGGCGACGCTTTGGAACACTTCCGGTTTGTTCCGCTGCAGCCACAGAATTTTGGTAGCCGGCCAAGTGGGCAGGATCGCCTGCTGACCGGTTTTACGGTGGCAAAGTTCCGGGGAGAACTGCTGGGCCAGAATGGCACACTCCTCACTGGAGCGCTCGTCCATCCACGAGATTGCGTTATGGACAGGGATTCCCTCTGCATTCAGGCAAACCAAAGATTCCGCCTGACCGGTGAAAGCGATTTGGGCTACCTTGCCAGGGTGTTCCGCCATCAATTCCTGCAGAATGGTGAGCAGGCTTTGGCAATATTTTTGGGCGTCGAATTCCACAAACTCCCCTTGCCGGATATAGTCCACCGGGGCGCTTTTCTGCCCGATGCAGGCGAGTTTTTCGTCGTATAGGGCGGCTTTCAAATTAGTACTGCCTAAGTCAACACCGATATACATAGACCATTCTCCCCTTCTTGGGTAAATTTTGGGAAGGCTGCCACACGAAATATGTGGCAGCCTTGCATTGAAAATAAATTAGTAGCCGACCTTTTCCCAGCACTCGAAGGGAGCAGCCAGTTCTTCGCTGATGTAGACCTGAGTCTTCTTGGTCTGCAGCATGGTGGAAGGCAGGTAAGGAGTGATCGGGCCGTGGGTGCACAGACGGGAAGTCATTCTCTGCCAGGAGGAGAAAGTACCGCAGGTAGCCAGTGCATGAACCTCGATACGCTCCTTAGCACGCATTACATCGAGAGGACCGATGGTTGCAGCGCAGGGAGGAACGT
>JAFXBH010000273.1 GCA_017521875.1 Oscillospiraceae bacterium | reverse complement strand
TGATCGCCCCTACATCTGTAGAATGGATAAAATTAAGGGTCTGTTGCGTTGTGTTGCAACAGACCCTATATGTTTGGCTTATCTGCGGTGGTTGCCGTCTTTGTCAAAGTATTTCCGGCACAGAACGGCAATGGTGATCCGGGCGGCCAAAGTAAATACCGCCTGAATCAAAAGGCAGATGATCACCGTACCGGCAATCCGGAACAGATCCTTACCGATAAAGGTCAGGGCCACGATGGTCATAGCCAGCAGGAACACTGCCCCCAATCCACCGAAAATCATACCGGCAATTCGCTGAGAAAACTGCCAGGCCTCGATACTGCCCATACCGTAATAGGTCTTGAAACCGTAGCGGTAGTTGGCTTCCGGCGCCGGTTTAAACAGGTACAGCGCGCCGAATCCTGCCAGCAAAATAGGGCCTAATAACAGAAGGATTACCAGCAGAGCCCGGATACCGCCTAGGAACGCAGGCATTTCCGGCACGAAGGCAGATAGGTCTAAGTCAAAAATTTTGGTAATGAAATCCATAGAAGATGCTCCTTATTTCTCTTCCAGGAACATTTCGATCTCGTGGATAAAACTCCGCACATCCTGGAAACGGCGGTACACAGAGGCAAAACGAATGTAGGCCACTTCGTCCAAAGGTTTGATACGTTCCATTACCATCTGGCCGATGGCATCGGTGGAAACTTCCCGTTCCAGCGTATTTTGAATGGATTGCTCAATCTCTGTGGTGATCCGGTCCAGATCCGCCACATCCACCTGCCGCTTATCAAAAGCACGAACCATAGAGTTGAGGATCTTGGCCCGGTCAAAGGTCTGGCGGGAACCGTCCCGCTTCACGACGATGATGGGCAGAGTCTCCACAGTTTCATAGGTGGTAAATCGACGCTGACAAGCCAGACACTCTCTCCGTCTGCGGATGCTCATAGAATCTTCAGAATGGCGGGAGTCTACGACCTTGCTTTCCTGGTCGCCACAAAACGGACATTTCATCTTAAATGCCTCACTTTCGCTTGATTTCCGGGTTGGTCTACATAACAACCTTGGTATCATTATAACAACATATTTCGACTGTGTCCAGCATTTTTTATCAAGAAAAATACGGGCGTGAGATCACGCCCGTATGATTTATTGGGGAGTTTTCTTTTCACCGGCGGATTTGTGACCCCGATGGCGGCGATGAGAATGGTGGGAAGAGGGCTTCCTTGCTCCTTCTTTGGGAGCGTTTTCCTTGGATGGGGCGGCGTTGGGAGCACCGCCTTTAGAGGAAACCGGTTTTGGGGTGACCGCCTTGGCAACGGCAGGTTTGTTTGGCTGCCCGTTGCCGGCCGGCTTTTTGTGTTTCCGGCGGTGATTGTTGTGATTGCGGGCAGGATTTTCCTCTGCAGGTGCTTCCTGTGCCACTTCCTCTGCGATGGTCTCGTCAGAGTACCGCAGGCGAATGGACTCTAAGAATATCGGCGAGGATTCGTCGGTTTCCACCGGTTTTTCCCGCTTCTTGCTGCCGGAGATGGGCGCTAAATCCGCAGGAATGGGAGGATCGTTCTTTTTGGCCTTGCCGCTGCGCAAAATAGCGATGGCATCGTTGGCAAATATGCGGAGTTCTTCGGGATGCTCTTCCATTTTAACCTTGACCCGCTGCCGCAACAGATCCACCTCAATAACGGTGCCTCTGCCTTCGGGGGTGTCCACGAAAGAATCCATTTTGGGGGCGGTACGCAGCAGGTCTTCGTAGGCGTCCTGTTCGTATTTCAGGCAGCACATCAGTCTGCCGCAAGTACCGGAAATCTTGGTAGGATTCAGGCTCAGATTCTGAGATTTGGCCATCTTAATGGATACCGGCTGGAAATCGTCTAAGAAACTGGCGCAACAGAAAGGTCTGCCACAGATGCCCAGTCCGCCAACCATCTTGGCTTTGTCCCGGACGCCGATCTGCCGCAATTCAATGCGGGTATGGAAAGAGGATGCCAGATGCTTGACCAGATCCCGGAAATCCACCCGCTCGTCGGCGGTGAAGAAGAACAGAATCCGGCTGCCGTCAAAGGCGTATTCCGCAGAGACAAGTTGCATATCCAGTTCCAGTTCGGCGATCTTCTGCAGACATACCTCGTATGCTTTTTTCTCTTTTTCCAAATTCTCTGCGGCGGTTTTTTCATCCTGCTGATTGGCAGGACGGATCACCGGCCGCAGGGGAAGTACGATATCTTTCCGGGCTACGGTGTGATTGCCACCGACGCAGGTGCCGAATTCCGGACCCCGGGCGGTGTCGATGATCACTTTGTCACCGTTTTGCAGGGCAAAACCTGCCGGGTCGAAGAAATATACTTTCTGCCCCGGTCGGAACTGAATGTCCACAACCTGAAATACCTCAGGCACTTCGGGGGCGGTTATGTTTTGGTGTTCCATTGATTACTCCTTTATTTCGGTTCGGGTTATCGCAAGGCCCATTCCAGATGACCGCAAATGGCGGCCACGGAGACATTACCTTGGGCGTATTCAACTGCCTCCTGCAATACACAAATGCTGTTCATCAATCCCTGGGAACTGCGGGAATGACTCAGTTGCCGGGCCAGGGGGGAGGTGGCTTTCTGCCCGGCGTGGCAGGTCAGGGCGCTTTCTAAGATCTGTATCCAGGTCTGCCATTCGGCAATGGCCTGATCCCGTTTCCATTTTTCCATAGACAGAAGCACCTGCAGCAGACCCACCGGATCCCGGGCGTCATAACTGCGGACAAATGCCTCGGTCTGGGGGGAGACAGCGCCGTCTTCCAGCAATTGCTTGGCTTGCCCCAGGTAACCGCCACTACGACTGATGGCGGCGGAAAGGCTCTCGTTGTCGGCATCGGGGAATTCCTGTGCCAGCACTTGCTGCAACAGATCTTCCGGCAAAGCGATAAGATTCAGTTCTGTACAACGGGAACGGACAGTGGGCAGCAATTTTTCCGGGTTATCGGAAAGCAGGATAAACACACCGTATTCCGGCGGTTCTTCCAACACTTTCAGCAGGGTATTTTGCCCTTCTATACCCAATTCCTGGGGGAAAATATAAATTTTTCGGTGACTTTCATTGGGCATCACATACATATCTGCCCGGGCGTCACGGACGATCTTCACCGCCACATTCTTATGTTCCGGATCCGCCACAGTGATGCAGTCCGGATGGGTGTCGGCCATAATTTTCCGGCAGGCCGGACAGGATAGACAGGGCTTGTCCTCTCCCTGACAGACAATGGCGGCAGATAAGAGCCGGGCCAAAGTGTGCTTGCCGGAACCGGAAGGGCCGGAGATGAGATAAAAATGGGAAACACGGCCACGCCCGACGCTCAGGCGCAGATTTTCTTTCAGCCGTTCATTGCCCAACAGGCCGTCAAATCCCATAGTGTCCTCCCATCAAACAGATTGTCCAATAAAAAAGTATACCACAAAAGAATGGAGTTTGCAACCGCAGATCAACCCCACAGCGCGGAGAGCATAGGAATGACCTGTTTTTTTCGGCTCATGACACCGGGGAGGAACAGCGTGTTGTCTTTCGGCATTACGCCAAAAGCCTGATGGATTACATCGTCGTCTCCCACATAGATCAGTTGAGAACCTTCTTTCAGAACATCGGTAAGCATCAAAATGGCCATGGAAAGGTTGTCTTTCTTCACGGTCTGTTCCATCAGTTTCAGGAATTCCTCTTTCCGCTCCAGCATTTTCGGGCTGTCCACACAGGTAACCTGAGATACAGCCAACTTATAACCGGCAATGTGGAAGTTTTTGTAGTCGGCATAGAGGAGATCTTCCACGGAACGGTTTTCCAGGGATGCGGAGAAGATCTCCCGTCCCAATTCGTCCAGGGATA
>JAFXBH010000272.1 GCA_017521875.1 Oscillospiraceae bacterium | reverse complement strand
TATAAAACATGCCTTCTCTTTCTATTTTTACCATTCCCACATCTTTATCATGTAACAAAACCGGATACAATACACATACCCCCTCATAGCCACTATATGCTACGAGGGGGTAAATTATTACCGAGGATTGTTCAGTCCAAAACTGACCGCAATCGCATCGTCTACCATTGCCATTTGATTGTCTCCCAGATGCCCCATATGCTCCCGTAAGCGACGTTTATCAATGGTGCGTATTTGTTCCAGCAGAATCACAGAATCCTTGCTGAGGCCCACACTGCCGCCGGCAATATTAATATGGGTAGGCAGTCGTGCCTTTCCCGTTTGGCTGGTAATTGCCGCTGCAATCACCGTAGGAGAATGACGATTTCCTGTATCATTCTGCACAATTAAAACCGGTCGTGTGCCCCCTTGTTCACTACCTACAACAGGTGATAAATCCGCATAGAATATATCACCACGTCTGACTATATCATCCATGTGCTTCACGCTCCGAAGAATCATTGCCAGCGCTACTTGAAATTCCAATATGTAACGCGGCTGATTGTATTCTCCCACGAACAAACTGAAATTATACGATTGCACTGTCAAAATATTCTATGAGCCTGCAGAATCACAAGTTACAAATATGAAAAATTTTCAACGAAAATCTCCAATACTCGACGTCCTTTCCAATAAATCTCTGCCGAATGAGGTGTATTATTTTTTATAAATACCTCCAGATTTAGTGCATCTTCTGCATAAGAATCGTCAACAGATACCGTAAAACCGTCACTTTCCTTTGTGCTGGTTCGAATATACCCACTTCGTAAGGCTTTCATCAGCACCCACGGACACGAAACAGGTGATAAACGTTCCTCTGCAATTGTAGGAAACGCCAGTACCTTATCATCAAAGGTAATTTCTCCCTGACCGGAGCGAATATTGCCCGTTATTCCCGATATGGAAACAGGTTCTTTTGCAGTAAAGCACAAATTTCCCTCTTTATCAGTGGTGCAATCCATAGAAAAATGGTATATTTTATCTCCATAATCAGCAGTAACGGCTGCAGAAAAACTACAACCGTTACTCTCTAATAGTTTATTGCGGAATGAAATGGCGTTATCCACAGAATGTTTACCGGAACGACACCCAACCAACATAAATACTGCAAGAAATATCGCCACTACCCTGATCCGCATAAAGAAATCACCCTTATTATTTCAGTAGTCGTGGTAAAACCTTCAGCATATCAGAGGGCAGCATCCCGTACTGACCGATTTCTTTCGCGCACAGGTCTCCTGCTGCGCCGTGAAGCCATGCTCCACAAGCGGCTGCTTCTATAGGTGTCAGTCCTTGTCCAACCAATGCAGTGACCATACCGGCCAACACATCCCCGCTGCCACCTACAGCCATACCCGGATTGCCGGTGGGATTAATATAGACAGTTGTTCCGTCTGTAATGACCGTCTTATGTCCTTTCAGCAAAACAACCGATTGGGAACGATTTGCAAAATCGACAGCAGAAGAAACTCTGTCGTCGGTCAGTACGCCACCCAGACGCTGAAATTCCACTGCATGAGGTGTCAAAATTGTTGTACCTGTCCTACCACGCAGTATATCTATATTCCCATCAAGAGCATTTATACCATCGGCATCTAAAACTACTGTTCCGGAATAGATGTTCAATACGGATTCCACAACAACTTTTGTTCCCTCGTTCCAACCCATACCGCAACCAATTAAAACAGCATCCATCTGTGGTAAAAGTTCCAGAATTTTACTAAGGGAATCTTTACACCACATTCCATTACAATCCGTCACGGGAATCACAATTGGCTCAGTAAGTTTTGCGGCTTCAATATCATAAATCCGATCCGGAACACATAAGTATACCAGTCCAGCCCCACATCGTAAAGCACCCATGGCGGCAAGTGCAGCAGAACCGGTATATCCAAGACTGCCGCATATCAGTAATATTTTCCCAAATGTACCTTTATGAGATTCAGCATTCCGGTCCGGAAGAATTTGCAAAATATCCTTATGCGTCAATTCAATCAGATCCAATGCAATCACCTCCCTTATTAAATTATGGTATCACGCATTATTATTTTCGTCAAGAATTGGAAATTATCCTTGCATTTTCTCAAAAAATATGCTAGTATCGTGTAAGATATTGAAAGGCGAAGATTGGGCTGTCATTTGCTGATCCCACGCACCCAGAGAGAGCGGAATGGTGAGAACCGCTTGCGTGCAGCAAAGGGCTTTCCCCCAGGAGCCGCGGCCTGAATTCACAGTAGGGTTTGCCGGGTGATTCCGTTAATAATCTTAGGTGTGTTTGCACCAAAAAGTGCGCTGTAAGGCGAATTGCGGGTGGTACCGCGGAGGAAAGTCCTTCGTCCCGATATGGGATGATGGGCTATTTTTTATTAAATACCCCTGTAAAAAGGAAGGAGAAATACAATGAAAGAACAGTTAGAGCAACTTAAATTAAAAGCACTGGCTGCCTTGCAGGCTGCAGAAACCCCTGCCGCTCTGGAAGAACTTCGTATCCAGTATTTGGGTAAAAAAGGTGAAGTAACTGCTGTTTTAAAACAAATGGGCAGTCTCTCTGCTGAAGAACGTCCCATCATGGGTCAGTTGGCCAATAGTGTTCGCGCTGAGATTGAAGAAAAGTTAGAAGCGCGGAAAACAGAAATCCACGCTGCTGTACTGGAAAAGAAACTTGCCGAAGAAGCCATTGATGTCACCATTCCCGGC
>JAFXBH010000271.1 GCA_017521875.1 Oscillospiraceae bacterium | reverse complement strand
GCCTTGCTGACGCCGCCGCCGATGACCACAGCCTGGGGATTTAGGACGATGCAGATATTGGCAATAAACTCGCCCATCAGATCGTAGACCTGCTCCAAAATTTCCTGCGCGGCTGCATCTCCGGCCTTTGCCCCGTCAAACACATCCTTGCAGGTGAGGTTTTCGATGCTCCGCAAGGAAGAGGGTTTGTCTGTAGCCGCTAAGTACCGTTTTGCCATCCGCACAACGCCGGTTGCCGAGCAATATTGCTCCACACAGCCCTTTTTGCCACAGCCGCAAGTTTCGGTCTCCTCCCGGTTGATGACCATGTGACCGATCTCGCCGGCAGCGCCGTGGGTGCCCAGCACCACTTTACCGTCCATCACGATACCGCCGCCAACACCAGTGCCCAAGGTAACAAAGAGCATATTTTGGAAACCCTTACCGCTACCTTTCCAGCATTCGCCCAAGGCGGCTACAGAAGCATCATTGCCCGCTTTCACCGGCAGACCTACCAATTTGCGGAATTCTTCCGCCACATTGAAAATGCCCCAACCTAAGTTGTCACAGCCGGCAACTACACCCGCTGCATCCACTGCGCCGGGCACGCCGATACCAACGCCTGCAACTTCCTGCCGGGAAATTTTCCGGCAAGCCAGGAAATCGTCAATGGCTGCGGCAATATCCGGCAAAATATACGCGCCCTTTTCCTCTTTGCGGGTAGGGATCTCCCATTTGTGGAGCATCGTTCCTTCCAGATCAAAAAAGGCAATTTTCACCGTTGTACCGCCTAAATCTACACCAAATGCATATTGCATAGCCATTCCTCCAACGCACTTTTTTCATATATTATACATTGCCTGGTGCGAAAAAGCCATAGCCTTTGGAAATATTGGTAAACTTTTTTCTTAGGTCTTGCGTTTGGCGAAGTTTTGCGGTAACATATACATAGCATAAATGGAAAAGGAAGGATTATTCGTTATGATTAAAGTTGATATTTCCAATGTTTGGGGCGAGTTGTCCCTGCCGGATCTGCTGGCTACCGAAAAAGAGGTTTTTGCCGCCCATCAGACACTGGTTGACGGCACCGGCGACGGCAACGACTTTTTGGGTTGGCTGAACCTGCCCGTAGAAGAAGAAACTGAGGAGATCCGCCGCATCCGGGCTGCTGCCAAGCAGATCCGGGAGACTTCCGATGTTTTTGTTGTTATCGGCATCGGCGGCAGTTACCTGGGCCCCCGGGCAGCCATCGAACTGATGCAGGGCGCAAACCACAACATCGGCAAGGGTAAGGGCAATCCCCAGATCTATTACGCAGGCAACACCCTGTCCACCCGGGCATGGAACGAACTGCAGCGCCTGCTGGAGGGCAAAGATTTCTCCATCGCCATTATCTCCAAATCCGGCACTACCACCGAGCCCGCCATCGCAACCCGCGCACTGCGCTGGATGCTGGAGCGCAAGTACGGCACCGAGGGCGCAAAGAAGCGCACCTACGCCATCACCGACCCCGCCAAGGGCGCTCTGCGCCAGATGGCTACCGAGGAGGGCTGGGAGACCTTCGTGATCCCCCCCAACGTAGGCGGCCGTTACTCCGTTCTGACCGCTGTGGGTCTTCTGCCTATGGCTGGTGCCGGCATTGATCCTATGGAAGTGATGCGCGGCGCTGCTGCGGCGAAAAAGGTCTATGACATCCGCTCTTTCGAGAACCCTGTT